>CAZEMW010000028.1:0-13000 GCA_964513105.1 uncultured Fibrobacterota bacterium | reverse complement strand
TCCCTGCTACATGCCGATTTGTCCATTCGGGCAGCGTTCAGATCTGAAGATTACCTCGGAAGCTCCGACGGCGACGGGCCTGATAAAACTGTCTATCCGAACGAGACTCGGTATGACGATCGAGACAACCGCTCCATAAAGTTAGGCGGGGATGTGAACTTTTCTCTGCTAAATTTTATAACTTTCACTATATTTTCAGAGTACCAGTATCGCTATTACAAGCCATTTGATAGCCCGAAACGCGAATCAGAGAACATCAACATCTCATCAAGCATTGCAGTGGCGTTTTGATCCCGGCTAAATAATACCGCTGGAAGAACTTGAGCCGGTTTCCTCATCCTAAGGCCGCTTTGTGGGATACAACGCAGGTCCGGATGGAATAACGGGTGACACTTCATGCGCTTCCGATTTTCGGTGAAAGTTTGAACTTAATTATACCGGCTCGTGGCCGGCATGGGAGGTAGGGATGAAAGGACTTGCGGCGGGACTTATGGTAGTCCTCGGAGGACTCTGCGCGAGTGTGTGTTCGTATACGGCATCACAAATAGTGGACAGCCTTTCCAAACGCCTGGATCGGGTGGTAACCTATCGCGCCGACGCTATTGTTTACGAATACAATAGTTGAAGCAGATTGCGTACAAAGAGTGCCGGTCGGTACTTCTACAAGCAGCCAAATAAAACCAGACTCGAACAGGGGGAGTTGAGAGGTGAGGACACGCTCTGGTCGGTCTACCTTCTGGAAAACGCATCCGGGTGTTCGGACAACCTGGCCGCGAGGCTACTGGTCAATCCGATTCTATCCTCCGCCTCAATAAACAAGCTGCGTTCCATCAAAACGGAGATAACGCGGGACGAGGTAATCACGATTCAATGGGTTGACACGACCGGCCCCGGATGGGACGGCCGGCATCCCATGCTGGCCGAAATCGATACGTCTCGATGGGTCATCACACGGTTCCAGGAAAAGACGGGAAGCGGGTATCCCCGGTATGATGCCTCATTCGGCTACAGCATGCTCGAAGACAGCATTCCGGTGCTGGAGAAGATTGCATTCAATGGTGACACAACGCTTGCAAAGGGAGGGTTTGACTTCCACAACATCGTTGTGAATGAGCCCATTGACGATTCTCTCTTCGAGAGCGGTTCGTCCATTCGTTTCGGCGAACCCGGCCCAGGGGTCTCAACCGGCGCACGAGCCGCGCGTCCGGCAGTGTTGTTCTCGGTCGATGAAACGGGCAAACCGGCTCGATCCGGCATGATCTACTTTGACGTTCTAGGGAGACGGTACGGCAAGAGACTCAATCTGCCGATACGGAAAAGAGCATTCGGCATAATGGTTGTGCAACCGAAGAAGGATTAGTCGCCGATCCGGCATCCCTAACCCAAATTTCGCCGCCAACCTCTCAAATCATACGGCCCGTCGAAGTTATCTTCGCGGGCCGTCTTCTTCATTTGTCAAACCACATTGGTATCCTCATCAGAAAGAAGACGACCGGATGCGGAAAAATGAGACGACGCAGCTCGAAATACAAAAACCTATGTTCGCGCCGCGGCAACAGGCATTGGTTCATTCTCCGTTTTCTTTTTCAAAGAAGAGTTCTGAGACGACAGCACGCGAAACAACCTCTGATAGGGGGTTTCCTCCCCCGCTTCCTCGTCATTCCCGGTAACAAATCCATAAAACCGTTTTTCCAGATCATCATAGATCGACCAGAGTGACAAACTCATTCGGCCGAAAAACGGCGAGGAATTCAGTAACGTGACGGCGTACTCTTCATAGGTGCTGAAATTGCCGAAATCCCCGAGGGCCAACCCCTGGATTAGTACGGCAGGTCCGGTTTTCTCGGCAATCATCTGCAGGTTTCGGTAACAGAGGAACGACAAGGGAACAGGAAGTCGACAACGCCATTCCTTGTCAAAGTCGTGCATCCCTTCCGGTCCGACAATAATGTTGCGCGAAACTACGTCGAACGCCTCTCCCGAGACAAAGTAATCCATCGGGCCGGCCGGCGATTTCAACGAATTCGAGCAGCCGTACCGGCGAAGAAGATGTTCGCAATAGACATCCTGCAAAGACAAGAACTCAGCACGATTCCCTCCCGCAACTGCCCCCAAAAACAGCTTCTCCAATGGATTTCCCACATAATACGGCGAGGTCTCATTCGGACGGAACTCAAAAAGCCGGTTTGTCGAGGGCCGCCCGGTCTTCTTCACAATTGGGACACCGTCTATAAGGCTCAGCGCGGTTTCCGTGCGAGTTTCCATACGACGGTGTTCACCCGAAAACCCTCTGATCAGCCAGGTCGGTCGCTCGACCTGTTTCTTTCCGGCAAGGATAACACAGGAGTCTACGGTTTGGTTCTGGATTTTCTCATCCACAGAGTCCAGAAACTGCCCATAGGTACCCCGAACCGATTGGGGGGCACCATTCCATCTGCTCAGTTGTATCCAGTAGTCGGTACTTGGATTATTCAGTTTTTTCGCGTCATCGGTGAAAAAGGACTGGGCATAGAAGTAATTCGGGTAGGCCGTAAGGTATTCACGATGGATGTAGCCGGCAGAGTCAAGGCATTCGTCGAGGTCGTTACGACCAAGCCCCGGGCCGGCGGGTGAAACGGTGTCATTCATGCGGCACTGAATTGCCAACACGAGCATTCCATCATCGGTGGTCGCTCTGCGGGCGGCAGCCAGTTTTCTTCGAAGATCCTGTTGTGCCCGAGCTGTCTCCGGCGGCGTTTCATCATTTATCACAACGACCGCGATATCAAATTGATCGGAAACCTGGAACGAATCGAAATCTCCGTGAAGCACCCCGACGTTCTTCAAATCACGACACCGCAGAGATACCACTTCGGCCAACCCCGCATGTTCTTCCACCGCAAGCACTTCATCCATTCGTTCACCGAGAAATCGGGTTATGACTCCACTTTCGGCCCCCAGTTCAATCACACGGCTGTGCGAGGGAAGATCAAGGATTTGAATCGGCAGACATCGGAGGCTGGAAAAATGATGACGAAGCAGCGGATGTCGGCGAAATTCTTCCCCGGCAAATTCTTGAGACTTCACAGACCGGTCCCGGGTCTGTGCAATGATCCGACACAATGCCCCCTCAAGCGTGGATGAACAGGTAAAGATACGCACGAGGGACTCTTTCTCAATATCGGTGTTGCTACGGTTGAAATAGACCGACATGTCGTGCGGCTCGGTATAGCGATACCCGTTTTGCGATAGATACTTGTCAAGAACCGATTGCAGCCGGTTCTCCTGCGCATTCTCGAGGGCGACTCCCGCAGCGGTGGCGAGACGTATGAATCGAGCCATGTAGTCGGCCGCAACTTCCCTTTTGTGCACCAGAGCATGGTACACCAGGGAGTAGAAATAGTCCTCGGGGTTTGGCCGGTAGAACCCCTTGGGGTCCTGAATACGCCTCTCCAGTATGTCTCGCTCCCACAGTTCATCATAGTAATTGTCTCCGACATGACGGAAATCGAACAGAACCTGTTTCCCGTCGACCTCGACGTAGTGAAGCACCCGGGGTTGGTTTGGGAACACCGGTGTCGCATTGAGCACATACTGCAGTTCTACCGGGTTGGTTCCGAGCAGATCGATATCACCGTGCGCTTCAAGGGTGTAGGCATCGGGAAGACATTCGAAATTACGCAAGACCACGTATCGGGCCGCACTATTCAAAACGTAGAAAAGCTCAGTGATCGAGCTCCATCCACGCGCGCCCATCAGGTCACGAGCCAAGACCTCTGTTTGTCCCGACCACGCGTGGGGGTGTTCGTGCCGAAAATCGGATATGCTCTTTCCCATCAGCAGCGCGAGGTCATGTGCCGCCTCTTTTTGTGAGTCGGTTGCATGGATCCGGTGTCCGCCTCCGGTCCACTTTCGATACAGCTGTTTGCGGTCGAACATCCTGACATTAACCACTGCAGGACCGTGTGAGGTTGTACGCTCATGGTATTCGGGCGAAGGGTCCTCGACCACAACAAGAAGAAACGCTCCCCGTCCGCAGTGGATCTCCTTGTGCGATCCGTCGGGCAGGTTTTGTCCATAAAACCGTGTCAAATTACGTGAGAAGTGTTCGTCGGACCATGTTATTTCACAGACCGCCGTCACAGTGAAATTCTCGGCGATATCGCCCAGGATTCGATTCTGCCGTGCACGGGCATGCTCCCAGATAATGAATAGGTGCAGTTCCGGGGTTGCGCCGGTCTTTTGTGCTGTTTCGGGAAATATCATGATCACGCTCACGGGGAAACAGGTTATCGATGTCCTCTACTTGAGATAATCGGTATCCGGCGAGAAAACCTTTACCCCAAGTTCCGCGGTCGAAAGCCGCTTTCTCGAGCGAAGGAATGATGATACCGGAAGGAAAGCGGCATAGATCGCGGCTTCTCCCGAGTGCCCGAAAACGGGTGGAATGGCAATAATGAGTGTTTCCAAACGAATTTCACGATAGTCCGGGTGTAGAACAGTACCAACGACAGGAGCCCACGTATTATGGTCGCTCAACGACGAACGACTCGGTTGTTACCACTACTGATAAGCGCAATCATTCTCGCGATCACGGCGTCTCCCGATGCGCAGATGTCTCTCGAAGGTTTGGGGGACATTGGCTCGCAGCCGGACACCGCAAGCCAACCGGTCAGTCTTGAATTCGATCGCACTCTGCACGGAAGCGACAGCCTGACGGCCCAAATCACCTTCCGCATGAAACCCGAGATTCACTTCTACAGTGCCGAATCGCATTTCTTCAAGCTCGATGTGGGTGATGTCGAAGGAATGGGACCGGTTCGTGTCGAACTCCCCAAACCAAAAGATTACACCAATTTTGACGGGGCCCGGGTAAAGGTTTTCACCGATGGACAGACTATTACTCTGCACGCACCGCTCACCGCTCCCGACTGGCGGCTTACCGGATCGCTTCGGTACCAGGCCTGCGATGATGCTCAGTGCTTTCTGCCCGTGACCCGACGATTTCAAATTGATTCCGAAGGCGCCGCCGGTGAGTTGAATGAGCTTGCCTCATCAGAGCCGACCGGCAGTCTCAACATAACCGCGGGCCCGGGGACAGAGTCCGCTCTTCCGGACGAATTTGAAGTTGTCGGAAAGGCCGGCGGCTTTATGGCGGCCGAGAAGTTTGTCGCCTTCTTGCAGGATCCCTCGGCGGGCGGGGGGCTGGTGTCCTTTGCCGGAAAATCTTTCTGGATAGTGATTGTTCTTACAATTCTGGGGGGTGTCGCACTTAACCTGACTCCCTGCGTACTTCCCATGATGCCCATAACACTGGCGGTTCTGGGTGCGGGGGCACATGCACAGAGCAAAAAACGCGGTCTGCTGGTCGGCGGAATGTACGGATTGGGAATGACCTTGTCATACGGCATCGCCGGTACGGCCATTATCTTCAGCGGCGCAACCTTTGGAGCGCTGAATTCCTCTCCGATCTTCAACATAGGGATCGCCCTGCTCTTCATTCTTTTGGCACTGGGTATGTTCGACATCATCCATATCGATTTCAGCCGATACCGCAGCGGCATTTCTCACGACTCGAAAAAGCGGGGTTCGCCGGTGGTTGCCTTTTTCATGGGCTCGGTAGCCGCGTTGCTGGCCGGTGCCTGCGTGGCTCCGGTGGTGATCTCGGTGGTACTTTATGCGACATCCCTTTACGGGGAAGGCCAATTATCGGGCCTCCTGCTCCCCTTCATGCTGGGCGCCGGGATGGCACTCCCCTGGCCCTTTGCGGGTGCCGGTCTCTCGTTTCTGCCGAAACCGGGAGGTTGGATGGTCTGGGTGCGCAATGGATTCGGTGTCGTGATTCTGGCGATTGCGCTCTACTACGGATATACGGCCGTTCAGATCCTGCAGAGCAGCTCGAAAGCTGAAACCTATCAGGCAGCCGGAGCAGAGGGATCCCAAAGCGATGGTTTGAACTGGTATCATTCGCTGGAAAACGGTCTGGCGCAAGCCGCCGCCCTGAACAAACCGGTTTTTATCGATTTCTGGGCGACCTGGTGCAAGAACTGCAAAGCCATGGACGCAACGACCTTCCGCAATCCACAGGTACGCGCGGAGTTTGAGAATTACGTTCTGGTCAAGTATCAGGCGGAGAATCCCGACGCGCCCGAAACAAAGAAACTCCTCGACCGATTCGAGGTGGTCGGTTTACCTTCATACGTTATTCTGAAACCCGGGCAGACAGCACCGTAGCCTGAACCGGCGCTACGCATACCGGGCCTCCCGCCCCCCGCACCGCCCCCGTTCTGTGTCTGCACGTTTTGTGACCGTCACGTTCGTTGCCGCAATACATACCGTATTTTATGCGCAACGACTCGTTGTCGAAAGGGCTTTGAGAGGAATGCGTCTATGCCGGAGGCCAGAGCTTTTTCTTCATCGACAAACTTGCTGTAACCGGTACAGAGGATTACCGGAATGTCAGGTTTGATTTTGCGCGCCTCCCGGGCAAGCTGCATTCCCGCCATGGTCGGCATTGTCTGATCGGTAATTACAAGATCAAAAGACTCCGGGGCGTCCCTGAATGCTTTCAACGCCCGAAGCGGATCAGTGAAAACGGCAACGGTATAGCCCAGACTACCAAGCATATCCCCAACCATTTCCGCCATTATCTGCTCATCATCGACAAACAGAATCCGCTCGGTTCCCCGCTCCACCGGCTCCTCACGGTCGGGGGCGGCTGCACTACCTTCTTCGCGACATTTTGGCAGATAAACCCGTGCACACGTCCCTTTCCCCGGCTCGCTTTCTATTGTGATTGTTCCTTCATGCCGCTGAACGATACCGAAGAGGACGGCCATGCCCATTCCGGTACCTTCTCCTTGCGTTTTCGTCGTGAAGAACGGTTCGAATACACGCTCGAGCGCATTCGCATCCATACCATGCCCATTGTCTTTCACGGTTATGACCGAGTACTTACCCGGCGGAACGGATCCCGCCCTTCCGTCAATAGCGTCTTCGGAATCGATTTCTTCATAAGTAACTTCCAGTACTCCCTTTTCGTCCTTCATCGCATGGGCGGCGTTTGTGCACAGGTTCATGACGATTTCGTGGATCTGGGTCGGGTCTGAGAGGACGGCTTCGATGTCGCGCGCAAGGTTGCTTTTTATCTGAATAGACGAGGGTAGACTTGCGCGCAGAAGCTCGATTACTTCCCTGATAACAGGGCGCAGGTATTGCGGAGTTTTTTCTTCACTGCCGCGTCGGCTGAAATCCAGGATCTGATTCACCAGCCGCTTTGCCCGATCGCCTCCCTCGAGAATGCGTTTCAGGTTTTCTCCGAGCCGGCTGCCGGGAGGGACATCCTCCAGCGACAAATCGGCGTAGCCGAAATACCAGCCAGAATATTGTTGAAATCGTGGGCGATGCCGCCGGCAAGGGTGCCGATGGCTTCCATTTTCCGGGCTTGCTGAAGTTGCTGCTGCATTCTCAGACGTTCGGTGACATCAAAAACGAATGAGTACAGGTAATCGTTGTCTTTGATCCGTATTGGCCCGGAATATACCTCGACATCTCTGAGCGTTCCATCACGCAGACGGTGTTGAAAGTTGAGATATTGCCGATTCTCCTGCTCTGCCTTCTGCCTCTCCGCCTCCACCTGCGCGGGTGAGAGTACAGTGATTTCCGACATGCGCATGGCACACAGGTCCTCGCGGCGGTACCCATAAAAATCCGACGCGGCCGGGTTGGCATCGACAATCCTGTCCGAATCAGGATCGAGAAGCAGCATGATAGTATGTCGGTTTTCGAAAAGTGATTTATATCGTTCTTCGCTCTGCCGCAGAGCGAGTTCGGCCAGCTTGCGTTCGGTCGTCACCTCGGTGTACGTGATCATCCCGCCGATCGATCCGTCGGCCCGATACCAGGGGCGGCACTCCCAGCGATTACAGGTAATGGAACCGTCGGGGCGCTCAAAGGAATCATCATCATTTTTTTCAACCGCTCCCTGGAGAACACGTTGGTGCACCTCTCTCCAGCGTTGCGGCATCTCCGGAAAAACTTCGTAGTGGTGTTTCCCGAGTACATCATATTCAACTTCGTAGTCACGCAAATAGCGATCACTTACGGCAATGTATCGCAAATCCCGATCGTAAACGGCAATCGCATTGGGATCATGCTTGATGATATACCGCATCATTTCTTCGCTTTCCCGCAGCGCCTCGCTTTGCGCCCTCTTGATCTCCATGTTGCCGGCGAGTCGACGCCGCTCGTCGGTAAGCTGTTCGATCTGATACTTCAGGAGGGAGTGTACCCGGACGTTTTCAAGAGCAACGGCGGTGGAATCCGACACGGCCTGCAGAAATCTCTGTTCATCAACTACCGGAACATGCTCGTGCGCCCAGTAGATGCCGATTGCTCCCAAAGGTTCCGCGGTTCGTATGGGATTCATATACAGGCTCTTGACGAAAGTGGGGCGATACAGCTCGTGCGGTATTCTTTTATCGGCAAAAACATCTTTGACGGCGACGGCCTCTTTGTGGGTGATCACCCACCCGCTGATGCACTGAGAGAGCGGGAATCGTTTTCCCTTCCACAAAGGCTGAATCGCCTCTTCATCGGCATAGAAACAGCAGTCGTTTTCTCGGAGAATGAAGGTGGCTCCGTCGGCGCCGCACAGATTTCGGACCGCCTCCCGCACAATCTGCATGATCGAATCAAGATCGCGTGCAAGAGACAATCGGCATACGACATCGCTCAGACGAGGTGTATTCTTTGCATTATTTTCCGCGGGAGAGCTGTTTTCCAGCATCTAAAAGTCTCGTAACTACGGTCGCTGAGGTCTGTTGCACGTATTCTATTGTGCCTTTGCGCAGGTGCTTTGGCAAAGGAATTATTGTTCCCTTTCGGCCCCGTCGAGCCGCGCTATGCCGGCATTCAAACAGAATATCTGAAGTGAGAGATGCTTCTACTATCAGAAATTATGTTATGCCGGAGCCCCGGGGGAATCTGGGTTAACCCAAGTTTCGCAGGCGAGAGTGAGCGGGAGGCCTGAACGACTTCGCTTCACGGGGCCGATGAGACACAAATGCGAAAGCCGTCTCTGTCGCGATTATCCGATAGACTTTCCCTGAACGACCGTTCAAGACGAATCGGCAGATCTTCCCGGTGAGATATACCACCGACAAAAATCGCATCCGGGTTCTCGACATATCCGGTCGTTCTGAGATTACCATAGGCGAATCGGGCCGACGCAGAAACAACGACGACATGAGACTTCCGGACATAGGCAGGACGATCGTCGGAATAGATAATTTTCGCAAATACGGGATGCTTCGTGTCAAGCACAACATATCGCCCGTCACTTTTCAGCACTCCGTCGGCACGTGCCGTATCGTGACTGGACCGGTAGAATATAGCTTCATCGCTGCGTGGAACCGCGAATCGCAGAACATCCGAGCCTCGTACGGAATGCAAAGAGAACAAAACCACCACACTGATGATTGCCGACCGTATCATTGTTTCCTCCCTCTGTTGATTGAATGCGGTGTATTACCCCGCTCGTTTCTCCTCAGCCGACCGAAGGACCGCTTCGCCGGTACCGGCAACGGCAGAGAGATAGGCTCGTACCCGATCTCTTTCTCCGGTAATCATATCGGAATCGAGACTATATCGATGCACTTCGGTACCATCCACCATGACACCATTCCCTCCGGAATACACCTGAACATCGATATCGCCCCGTTTCGAAACTCGCACACTCCCATCCAGGACGCTGATCTCGGTACCCATGGGGGTAACGATTATCTTAGACATACTCCCGGCAACATCGACAATCCCATGAGGGGTGATGAGTCGCGGACACGTTTCTTCGCACGAAAGCGCGTTGGAGTACATGGTTCCCGATTTCAGAAGTACGGCCTCCGGAGCGGATTCCCGCCGAAGCACCGACGCCACCGTGCCGAGCTGCATCAAAAATCCGTTGCGGTGTGAAATTCGGTAATAAAACTCTTTGTCACGGGGTAACTCATGCACCGCTTCCAGTTCGGAAATTCGGCTTTGTGCACGCTGCGTCGAGGCAGGCGGAACAGCGCTCTTTCCGCTTCCCTGGAATAGAACCATCAGTGCAGCTCCGACAACGGCTCCCCCGGCAAACTGGAAAATCGTCTGGAGCAAATTGAAAGAGGTAAACATCCGATGCTTCCCGCTTTCGGCCGTTGCCGCCTCGAGCAGGCGATCCCATGATGCGTCGCTTAGCATGGACCCATCGGTTCCGTCCCGGCCGCATGCTTCGTCAATGAGCGGATCTATCCAGGCGTTGTTTTCGTTTTGATTCTCTTTGGCCGGCATTCTAGACTTCCTCAATTGTTGTCGGGTTCCAAATTTCAATCCGGTTCACCATCATACCGACATCGTGCAAGATGCCGTTTCACAACTTCCCGCGCCTTGTGCAGTCTCACGGAAAAGGCATCGGGTGCGATTCCAAGCACCTCCGCGGCTTCACCAACCCGAATCCCCGGTCGATGCAGGTAATAGAGTTCAAAAGCCTTTTTTACGGCGGGGCTCATGTCGTCCGAAGCAGCCTCTATGCTCTCTTTGAGGCGCCGACGCGACAGGTCTTTTGAGAACGATTCTTCCGACGACTCCCGTATGCCTTCCACCAGTTCAGTGTCGATCACAACCATTTCCGCGTCTCTTTTTCGACGTCCGTTTTCTCGATAGGACTCATTAACGGCGATTCGGTACAGCCACGACGAAAACCGACTGCGGTTTCGGAAGGAACCGATACCGTGCACCGCACGATAGAGAGTGTTTTGAATGACATCTTCATAGGATGCGCGATACGCGAGAGATCGGGACACGGCCGCTTCAATCACACGGCGATACTCGTTCAGAAGGCGTATCATGGCCTTTCCGTCCCCCTTCTGCGCAGCACTTATGGTTGTTTTTTCGTCCATCTCACCCCTATTCGACCCTGCTTACCGAGAAATCTTAGCAAAAAACTTTTCGCGGACCCCGGATACATGTAACAATGTATATCGGCGGCATCAACCGACAGGATAAACTAGTGCCTGTCCGAAAACCCCATTCAGCGCCTCGACCGGCTGCGAAAGCGCCTGGCTTCGTTGTCCCAAATCGCCGTATCTCACCGGATACGCCTCTTTGTGACGCCTCGCCGGTCACTTTCTCGCTCGGTCGAGGCACTAAAGCGAGTTTCCGGACAGGCACTAAACCAAGCTGAGTGAATTACTCGCGTAGACACGTTTCACCCGGAAAACAACGCGCGAATGACCCCGACCGACAAGATCGAACAGATACTCACAAAACTCCTGCACAGAGTTCGGATGCAGGATTACCGCGGCTACAACAAGCACGACGGGCTACTGAGCCCGATACTGGGAACGCTGTTTGGAAATTCCCGGATCGGACGACTTATCGCCATTCAGTCGGTGATGCGCATGCCCGTGAATGTTCGACCACTTCTCGGTATTCCTCGGACCAGAAACCCCAAAGGAATCGCGCTGTTTGCCCGAAGCCTCCTGAGGACGGCACGGATTTTCTCCGATCCGTCATGGGAGGAGGCGGCACGGGAACTCCTCGATTGGCTTCTGGTGCATTCATCGAATGACTACGAAGGTACCTCCTGGGGGTACCAGTACCCCTGGCAGGATGTCGGATTCTACGCTCCCGCCCACACACCGAACCGAATTGTTACCGGATGGGTAACGTCGGCCTTTCTGGAGGCCTGGGAACAGTTACATGATCCACGATACCTCCATGCCTGCCGAGGCGCTGCTCGCTTTCTGCTGTCGGCTCCGGAGCGAATAGTCGACAATGAGCAGGAACTGTGTCTCAGTTACGCACCGGTGCGGGGGATGAGCTGGGCGGTTATGGATGTGAGTGCTCTCGCCGCGCACGTGCTGTCGAAAACCGCGATGCACACCGGGGAATCGGCACTGCTCTCGGATGCTCGACGGTGCATGCGGTATGTGGCTGAAAGACAGACCGACTACGGAGCCTGGTTCTATACGGACCCTCCCGCGGCATCTCACATCGTACACGATAATTATCATACCGGCATAATTCTCGACAGTATTGCCGAGTACATGGACTGCTCGGGTGATCGGGAGTATGAGCGCGTCTATGAGCGAGGCCTGGAGTATTACGCAGAAAACCTTTTCCTGCCCGGCGGCGCTCCCAAATGGATGAACGACAAACGTTTCCCTCACGATGTACACGGCGCGGCACAGGGCATTCTGACCTTTTCCCGTGCCGGTAGTCGGTACCCGAAGTACCGTCTCCTTAGTACGCGAATTCTTGAATGGACGCTGCAGCACCTGTATAATGAAAAATCCGGGGAGTTCAGATACCGTGCAGGACGAATCCCCGGGTACCGGTACACGCTCATGCGATGGTGTAACGGCTGGATGTCGCTGGCACTTGCCGAGTATCTCCTCACGTCCAATCGGCGTCGGGTTCCCGGCGAGAGCCCCTCGGCTTGAGCCGATTTCTCAGGTGTGGGATGAGAACAGAACTGTTTGGCACAGGGCTGTTTCCGGATTTCCGGTCCGGTTGGCGAGGTATCCGTTAAATCGACTTGGTTGGTGCACCACGATGGACATACAACGTAGACAGGTTTCATGATTCCTTTTAGCCGCACCCCGTATCCCGTTAAACGTCTCTGTCGTCAACTGGGGCGGCAGTCGACCATAATCATCGTATGCGCCGTTATCCCCGCTCTTTACATCCTGTTCAACACCATTTCTTTCGATATCCATCAGATGGGTGACAGCAGCGGCTATATGATTCTTGCGCTCTCATTGTGTGAGGGAAACGGTTTCCAACTTATCGCACGGCCCGATCCGATACATTTTCTCTGGTGGCCTCCCGGATTCCCAATGTTTCTGGCGGTATTTGCCTTCCTTTTCGGGCCGCATTGGATTGCCGCCAAGATCCTGATTTTCTGACTCACCTAAGCCGCCGTCGTTCCGTTTGGATGGAAGAACTATCGTAAGACCTACTCTTAGACAGCCGCTGTATTTGA
>CAZEMW010000027.1:0-13139 GCA_964513105.1 uncultured Fibrobacterota bacterium | reverse complement strand
CTCGAGGTGATTTACGTGCAGTCGCCCACGAATCAATGCGCCGAAAGCCACCCCGGCCACAATTCTATCAAACCCGACGATTTCCTCTCCCGATATGCCGGTGACTGTTCCGCCTTCGAAGTCGATACGTCGGGCAAGTGGATTGATTTTTACTCGATCAACGGAAAACGATCCCTTAATGCCCGCATCGATGCGGTCGATCAGCAGGTCTTCGCACCAGGTCGTGGTTGGTACGATCAGCGCCAAACCTGCGATCACCAGGAGAATCGCCGTCCCTGTCAGGGCAGAAATGACAATGATCCTTCGACCGGTCGCTTTTTTCTGAATATTCACGGGCATGTACGCTAGTTTACCGTTTTTTCATTGCAATACGCACACCAACTGAATTTGAGAGAATACGTTTCAGCCGGTTGGATGCAGGTCCGGATACAACAGAACCGGCGCGATAAGCATCCGAACAGCGGTATTCGGGTGGTGAAAAATACCTTTTTGGGGCGATTCGAAAACATCGATCAGAGTTGGACTATTTAGTGCCTTCCGGAAACCCGCTTTGGTGTGTCCGCCGCAGCCGGTCGACGCGCCAAAGCGCGTTTTCGGACAGGCACTATTTATTTCGGCGTGTATCGGAGGTGGAGTAGAAAAGCTGCAACGTTCCGGGATTTCAATCCATCGGGGAGCCGACTGGTCGGTGTGAAAAGCTATCGGGGAATCCCGCGGGAGTTCTCTTCTCGCGGGATTCTTATCGACAGTCCCAATGACCGGGTCATTTTTGAGATACCGTATCGTCGGTCTTCGTATCCTGTTCAGGCCCAATTCTGCCAAAATGGTTGCCATTCACTCTCTTCGACACGATTGTCTTTGTTTTTGTCTGCCACCGAGAAGGTCATTTCACAGAACTCCCCTTCATCGAGGCCGTTGTTGTCCTGATCCCATGTACCGAGCGCGTCGGAAAGGTCCGGGCTGTTCCTGAACTCAGAGTCACTCAGAAATCCGTCATTGTCGGTATCCCAATCGCCGAATGAATAATCCTTTTCGAACCATTCAACAGTGTGTTCGTTCCATTCATTTTCGTCCAACACTCCGCTTCGGTCGGTATCCCAGAATTCGAACGCGCCTTCGGCGAACTCTTCCGAGCTGATGGTGCCGTTGTTGTCGGCATCCCACATATCAAAAAGCCCTCCTTCACTAATGCCGGCGCAGAACTCGTCCTTATCCAGATAGGAATCCTGATCGATATCCAGGCTTGTGAAATCGGTACCACCGTTCATGCCGTTATCGGTATACCCTCCATTTTCTTCATACATCCCATTTTCTTCTATACCGTTTTCTTCGGGCATTCCGACCGTGTCGGTGTCCTCTATGTCCCAGGAATCCGATTCACCATTCATGCTCGCAGTATCGCTCATTTCGGTATCACCGTTACCGTCCCAGATAACTCCGGTATCCGATTCACCGTTACCACCCCAGCCGTCTTTCTCCCCATAGACGTCGAGCGTGTCCGACTCTCCATCCTCTCCGTAGCTCCCGTTTTCTTCCCAGGTGCCGTTTTCCTCTTCGCTGCCGTTTCCGTTGAAAACGCCTGCACAACCCCACAGTCCCAGGACCAGGATTAGTCCGGCCGATAGTACTTTTAATTCAGCTTTCATGATACGCTCCTCTCAAGATAGTTCGGAATCAGACACAGAACGCTTCCTCTTGAGCTGTGGCAAAAGGAAGCGACAAACTATTCGGAATAGGGTTGCAAGCCTGGTGCCGGCGGGGCAGAAGAAAGATATCACCAATCAAGAAAGTCTAAAGGGTGTAGAACTATGAAGACTCATGCGACTGGTTGTTTTCTGGCAATATTCCTCGTTACTCTTTTCTCTTCGTGCAAGGAACCCGAGACCGAAGAAAACAGAGGAAATCGGGACGGTACGGTGTCGGGTACAGGCACTGTGGTGCTTGTTGAACTCGAAGGTGGCTTCTACGGCATTGTGACAGAATCCGGTGAACGCTATGATCCGATCAATCTGCCGGAGGAATTTCGGGAGGACAGTATTCCGGTGTACTTTGAAGGTATTCCCAAAGAAGAGGTAGTTACTTTCCGACAATGGGGAACACCGCTGGAGTTGGCGACCATACGGCGTGACAGCGCACAATAACCGCACTCCCGGCGAAACTGGGGCTCTTTCCCAGGGGACACTCGGGAATTGGTCTCCGTGGCCGGAAAGGGCCGTTTTGCTGTGCGCTTCAAGCCTACCTGGACAGCGCTGATTTATGATCTCTGATTCTATGCCGAATTAAACCAAGTTTCGCAGTCGAAAGCGAGCAGAATGCCGTGTGTCGGCTGCGAAACCTTGGGTTAAAACAGTGCCTCGTCAACCCGCCCGATATGCTCGCATCGACTCAGCCGCAACGAATAGCGTTTCTCCTCAATCGACGTATCATGGGGCACAATGCAGTCTGAAAAACCGATTGTATCAAGTTCTTTCAGTCGAGTCGGGGTATGGTTTACTCTTCGGAGCTCGCCCCCAAGACCGATTTCGCCAATGACGGCCGAGCCTGCTCGAAGCGGTTGATTGCGAAAAGACGATAGAATCGCACCGGCGATTCCAAGATCCGCCGCGGGTTCGGTAATGCTGAGTCCACCCGCGACATTGAAAAACACGTCGTGGTCCCCGAGTGAAATGCCGGCATATCGCTCGAGAACGGCGATGAGCAACGCAAGTCGTTTGGGGTTTATGCCGGATGCGACTCGCTGAGGAAGACCGAAATGAGTGCGGTTGACCAGTGCCTGCAGCTCCACCACCAAAACCCGACTGCCTTCCAGAATCGGCACAAAAGCAGTACCGGTCTGTGGGTTCTCCCGGTTGAGCATGAAAAGCTCCGACGCGTTCCCGACTTCTCCCAGGCCCGCGTCGGACATTGCGAAAAGCGCGATTTCTCCCGAAGGGCCGAAACGATTCTTGACCGCCCGAAGGATCCTGTATTGATACCCGGCATCCCCCTCAAAGTACAGGACCGTATCAACCATGTGTTCCAACACTCGCGGTCCCGCAATCGAGCCCTCTTTTGTAACATGGCCGACAAGAAAGAGCGTCGCGCGATTCTCTTTTGCGTACCTCAGAAGCAGGCCGGCCGATTCGCGAACCTGCGATACCGATCCCGGAGCGCTTTCCAGGTCTTCCGAGAACATGGTTTGTATGGAATCGATTATTATCGTTTTCGGTTTCACCGATTCCAGAGTTTGCAAAACCCGGCCGACCGAGGTCTCCGCCAGAAGCTGCACCGGGGAGGTGCGACAGGCGAGACGAACGGCACGAAGCGAAACCTGTTCGGCCGATTCTTCTCCAGTCACATACACCACCGGATCGTCCGCATCGGCGAGTGCTCCGGCCATTTGCAGAAGCAGCGTGGATTTCCCGATACCCGGGTCGCCGCCGAGAAGAATAACCGCTCCCGGCACCAGGCCACCTCCCAGGACACGATCCATTTCGGGGATGCCGCTCCCGGTTCTGGGAACATTCTCCGGTTTACACTCCGACAGGAGTATTGGTGAGGAATCGGTCGTTCCTCCTGCGACGGGGCGCCTGCTTTTCCCTCCGGCCGGGGTCTTGAATTCCGTAATGGTTTCCCATTCGCCGCAGTTAAAACAGCGTCCCTGCCATTTTCCAAAATCCTGTCCGCAATTACTGCAGACAAATACTGTCTTTGACTTCTTGGGCATAATGCAGTCAATCCATGATTATGGTGCCGTATGTATCCAATTCTTCAGCCTCGGGCATAACGGACCAACTACTCGGCGTCCTCGTCCGTTGCAGGGGGGCGTCGATGCGTCGTGGGACCGCGGCGAAGCCGGGTTAGATCGACCGGTGCCTCGTAGGCTTCATGCTCCTCGACGGCATAGTGGAGTTTGCGCTGTCCCCGGATGAACTGCTGTATATATGGATTTCGTGACGCTCTGATCTCGCCGGGCGTTCCGAAAAATATGATCTTATGGTTATAGACCATCGCGATCTTATCGGCAATTTTGTACGCGGACGACATGTCGTGAGTGACCACCAGAGAGGTCATGCCCAGTTCTTTTCGAAGGTCAAGAATGAGGTCGTTTATGGTATCCGACATTATCGGGTCAAGAGCGGAGGTGGGCTCATCATAGAGCATGATGTCGGGTTGCATTGCGATCGCGCGTGCGAGACCGACACGGCTGCGCATCCCTCCGGAAAGCTCTGCGGGCATCTTCTCCTGAATGCCTCGCAAACCAACCATCTCAAGTCCGCGGGCAATGGTTTCCTGTATTTCATCTTCGTTCTTGTGGGTATGCTCCCGAAGCGGAAACGCGATATTTTCTCCGACCGTTTTCGAATCAAAAAGGGCCGCTCCCTGGAAGAGCATACCGAAATGGTGGCGAATCCCTTCAAAGTCGGACAGCTTTTTCGTCGGCGACGAGTACTCTTTTCCATCAAAAAGAATCCGTCCGCCGTCGGGAACCAGTAAGCCGATAACGTGTTTCAGAATAACGCTCTTGCCGCTTCCCGACTGTCCGATAATACAGACAATCTCCCCCCGATTCACCGCAATATTGATATCGTCGAGTACGAGCGCATTGTTGAAGTGTTTGCGCAAGTGCTCGATTTCCAGAATCGGGGAATCGGTTGTCACGTTTTGGAAAGTCGTACTCATACCTACAGAACCATGAAGGCAATGATAAAATCGCAAACAAGAATCAGAACCGCCGCGGTCATAACCGCTTTGGTCGTAGCTTCACCAACTCCCTCGGCACCACCCTTTGCCTGGAATCCAAAATGAGCACCGGTTATGGCTATAATTGCACCGAAAGCGGAGGTCTTGAGGATGCCTACAAACAAATCGGTCGCGAGAAAGAAGAGCTTCAGCCCCGAGAGGTACAGATGAAGGGTGATGTCGACAAAAAGAATGGCGGTGATCACCGAACTGATAAACGCCACCAGTTCAGAGATAATCACCAGGACGGGAACCATGATTATACATGCAACCGTCTTGGGGATTATCAGATATCGAATCGGGTCCAGACTCAGGATCGTCATGGCGTCCAACTGTTCACTCGTTTTCATCGAACCGATTTCCGCGGCGATTGCCGTCGCAATTCGCGAGGATATGACAAAGCTTATGATTACCGGGCAAAGCTCGGTAACCAGCGTTTTGCTGACCGCCATACCCAGGTAGCGCATCGGCACCAGACCGCTGAACTGATAAACCGCCTGAATAACCGCTTCCCCTCCGACAAACACCGACGTAACCAGCACAAGTGGAAGAGACTCAATACCGATGACATACATCTGCTCAATCGAGAGGCCGATATTTTTCACCAGAACCGGCATGCGGATGAAGGTTTTCCAAACAAGGATCGACATATGGTACACGTGCCGAAAAAAAGAAGCAAGTCCTCCGACTCCTCGAATTGCCGCGGAGCCGGTACTTCGCAAAACGGCTGCACCAATATTCAAAACTCGCCGTCCTCCTCGACGTGGGTCTCCTCAAGATTGCCGAAATTAGCGAATTCCGGTATAAAGGAAACCGGAACACCACCTACCGGACCGTTTCTCTGTTTTCCGATAATTATCTCCGCCACGTTTCTAAGGCTTTCATCCTCGGGTTTGTAGCGGTGCTCTCTGAATACGAAAAGCACCAGGTCGGCATCCTGCTCGATCGCACCGGATTCACGAAGGTCGGAAAGCTGAGGGCGATGATCTCCTCCACGTTGTTCCACGGCGCGGGACAACTGCGACAATGCTATCACCGGCACATCCAGCTCCTTGGCAATCGACTTGAGAGACCGCGAAATGGTCGATATTTCCTGCTGACGGTTCTCGGTTTTTTCGACGCCGGTCATGAGCTGTATATAGTCTATAATTATTAACCCGAGATTTTCTTTCTTTTTCAGTCTTCGGGCCTTGGCCCGAAGTTCAAGCACATTTATCCCGGCCGTGTCGTCGATAAAAATGGGAGCTTCGAAAAGTGGCCCTGCGGCAATACCCAAAACGTTCAGGTCACGTTTGGCAAGCTTTCCGCTTCTGAGACGATGCATATCGACTCGGGCCTCGGCGCACAACATACGCTGGACAAGCTGAGCCTTGGACATTTCCAGCGAGAATATCGCGGTACAGGTCTTCTTCTCGGCACGTACCGCGGTATTGATCGCTATTGAAAGACAAAAAGAGGTCTTCCCCATGCCGGGACGACCCGCAACAATCACCAGATCGCCCCCGTGCAAGCCCGTCGTCATGTCGTCGAGCTTCGTGAAACCAGTTTGGGTTCCCTGTGCACCGCCTTCTTTTCCGTATTTTTCGATTTCTTCGAATGTCTTTGGAAGCAGTGTCTTGAGTGATTCGAAAGTATTGGTCAGGTGCTCTTCGGCAATATGGAATATTTTGGCCTCGGCGCGGTCGAGTACCAGTTTGCTTTCCGCGTCGGGATCAAAGCACTCTGTGGTGATTTCGGCGGCCGCACTGATCAGCTGTCTCAGCGTCGCCTTTCCCTCGAGAATTTTGGCGTAGTAGGTTATATTCGCTGATGTCGCGATATTCTCGGCCAATTCGGCAAGATAGGCCTCGGAGCCGACCTCCTCGAGCAATTCTTTCCGTCGAAGTTCTTCCGTGATGGTAATTACGTCGACCGGCGCATTTTTCGACGCCAGCTCCCGAACACAGGTGAAGATATGCCTGTGCGCGCTGGAATAGAAGCACTCGTCGGTGAGAACTTCCAACGCGGAATCCAATGCATTTCCATCGATCAAAATCGATCCCAGCACCGTTCGCTCGACATCGAGTACCTGGGGGGGTACTCGTGAAGCGGTCGCCATCGTGGGCTGTTTTTTACGAGGATAGGTTTCTTTTCTATTCTGCAGCGCGTTCATAAATACCCAATTGTCGTATTAGTTCTCGAAATCGTTTCAGGTCTTCCCAGGCAAACACCTTAAAGCGGCTGTTGCGCAGGAGCATAGAGGGGTGATAGGTGACCGTGCAGGGAATGCCGTTATAATCGTGAGTCTTCTCCCGGAGTTCACGGACACCTGCCGAAGTCTTAAGGACCTCCTGGGCGGCGACTCTGCCCAGGAGCAGAATGGCTTTCGGGGCAATAATCGCAATCTGCCGCTGGAGAACCGGACTGCACGCCTGGATTTCTGATACTTCGGGATTTCTGTTCCCAGGAGGACGACACTTCAGGACGTTTGTGATGAATACATCTTTTGATCGATCGAGATTTATTGCGCCAAGCATTTTGGTCAGGAGCTCACCGGCGGGGCCGACAAAAGGAAGTCCTTTACGGTCTTCTTCCTCTCCCGGTGCTTCCCCGACCACCAGAATCGGAGCTTGGGCATTGCCGGCCCCAAACACCAGTTTTTTGCGCATACCATTCAGGGCACAACCGTTGCAGTCCCGCAATGAATAGAACAGCTCCGCGAGTGCCGCGCGCTTCCCTTCGTTCGTAGAAACCGAAGCGGAAGACTGCTCCCGATTACCTTCACCGCCGCTTTCGCTCGATTGCGCCTTGTCGGCGACGGGAAGAGATGGGCGAGGCACCCCCGACGACAACAGGTAGTCGGGCATTCTCAGTTCCGACTGCTGCCTGAAAAAGCTGATGAGAAGATTCTGCGCTTGTGCATTCATGTGCCGTATCCCGCTCGTGCCGCGGCATACAGAAGTATTTCGCGAGCAATTCGGCGTTTTTCCATTGACTCAAACCGCCGCGAGTCACCGTCGGACGTAAGTATCGTAACTGTCGAACTATCGGTTGTCAGCGAGTTTTCAACCGTGTTGAGAACCATCATGTCGCAGTTTTTCTTTCGCATTTTCTCTTCGGCGCGATTCAGGTCCTCACTGGTTTCGAGCGCAAAGCCTATCAGGAATTGATGTTTCCTGGCGGCGCCCAGAGCCGCGGCGATATCTTCATTGGCGACAAGTTTCAATGACGGTGTATCCTCGCTGCGACGATCGAGCTTCTCCGACGCTACCCGGGCGGGACGGTAATCGGAAACCGCTGCCGCAAGGATACAGATGTCGGCATCGTTATACCGCTCTTTGACACTCTCAGCCATCTGTGAGGCGGTCTCAACGAATGTCACGTCTGCTTCTTCGGGTAGCGTGGTCTGCGAATGGCCGGATACGACCGAGACCTCGGCTCCGAGAAGAATGGCCGCCCGGGCGAGTGCCGCTCCCATTTTGCCCGATGATCTATTGGTGAGAACCCGGACCGGGTCGATTGGCTCGGCGGTGGGCCCCGAAGATATTAGAACGCGTTTGCCTTCGAGCGGTTTCGGCAGGTATGCTCCCAGCACGTACTCGACAATCGCCTCAATTGATATCATCCGTCCCGGTCCAGCATCGCCGCATGCCAGCGCACCGCTTCCGACCGGAAGAATGTGAACCCCGCGTTGACGAAGGGTCGAGATGTTCGTCCGGGTCGCCGGGTTTTCCCACATAGCCGTGTTCATTGCGGGGGCGATAAGAAGCGGTCCTTTGAATGAAAGAGCCGACGTCGTAATCAAATAGTCCGCTATCCCGGTGGCGATTTTGGCGATCGTATTGGCGGTCGCGGGGCATATCAGCATGCAGTCCGCCCATTCGCTTAACCGGATATGATCCATATCATATAACGAAGGAGTATCGTCGCCGTACACGGGGTTTCCCGACACGGTACGCAAAGCCCCTTCTCCGACAAGCGACTGTGCCGCCCGAGTCAGAGCGGTTTTCACTTCGAGACCTTCGGATTTCAGGGCACGAACAAGAAGCGGGATCTTGTATGCCGCGATCCCGCCCGTTATCCCGATAAGTATGCGCCGAGGATCATCTGCTCCCATATCGCGTACCTATGCCACTTGCTGCTGTTGTTGCACGCACGAAGTTACTGTCCGTTGTATCCTTCTTCAGAGGATTGGAGAATCCGGTCTGGACGGACTTACTCGGTTACTTCGCTTTCCTGATCTTCCACTACTCGGCCGTCATACAATCGTTGCAGCGCCATGGAGGTTGGTTTGTCGGTGGCGCGAATGATGTCGAGGCGAATTTGATCGTTGATAAAACGAGCTTCCTGGGATGCCATCACTACGGCCTTGTACCGGTTGATACCGCGTTTCTCCAGTGTCTCAAGCTCAAGCTCAAGCATTTTATTCTTCATCTAATTCCTCCGCGTGAAGGTTTCTCGGTAAATGATCTTATTCAATGTTTTGAACTTGCTCACGCATGCCTTCGGCCATCTCTTTGAGGCCTACTGCAAGATGTGCAATTTTTGTATCGTTGGCTTTCGAGGCTATGGTATTCGACTCTCGGTTGATCTCCTGAAGCAGAAAGTTCAGGCGCTTGCCGATTGGATCCTCGCGCTGCAGAGTTGCTCTGAACTCTTTTGTATGTGCCCGCATGCGGGTACATTCCTCGGAAATGTCGAGCCGGTCGGCCATAAGAGCCGTTTCCATGGCAAGACGCTGCGGGTCCGACTGTGAATCGGCCAACTGGGCGATTTTGCGTTTCAGTTCGGCAACGTAGGTCTTCAGCCGTTCCGGGGCTCGCTCTTCGACCTCGGAGACAGTTGTGTCGATCCGGTCGAGCGTTTGCTTCAGGTCGGTGCCGATGTGGTCGCCTTCGGCTTCCCGGGAGTTTATGAAATCCCCAAGCGCCGCCTGAAGAACCGGTTCGACGTCTTTCCATACTTCATCGTCGTCGAATTCGGTGGATTCAACCTTGATGAAATCGCTGAACTGGAGAAGGTCGGCTAGTTTTGGAGGCACGGTCATGCCATACTCCAGACCGACTTCCTCAAAAATCTTCATGTACTGGGACACTTTTTCCTTGTCCCACGTCAGCCTGCCGGTTGAGGAATCCCGATCCCAGGAGATGGATACGGAAACACTTCCCCTCGACACCCGTGTTCCAAGGGCTTTTTTTATTTTGTCTTCAAGATTTGAAAAGGCTCTCGGAAGCCGAAGCTGCAAATCAAGGAATCGGTTATTTACTCCTCGGATTTCAATCTGATAGGAGCCCGAATCGGTATCAGCTTTGGCCTGTCCGAATCCCGTCATACTGCGGATCGGCATACATTTCCTTTGGGGATGCCCGCTGGGCGGAGAAAACAAATGGCAGAACGGGGAAAACTATTCTAATATAAATTTAATCTACCGGACTATTCAACATATCTCTCTTCCGAATCGGAAATAGTCACTCAGGCTTAAGACCGAAAACCAAATCCGTGTTTTTTCGCCCAAATCGGGCGAGAACCGTCCGTGAAAGAGCTTCCCATGGAACAGAGGTTTCAACTTCAATCCCATTTGCGGATTTCCGACAGCACCGTCGTGTCCATTTTTGCGCTGCCGGCCGCATTTTTCATTGCCATACCGTTCATGGTGTACCTGATTCCCGGCTATTACCCAACCGGGGCGCTTTATCGACTCGTGCTTTTTGCCTGTCTGACTCTGGTCTTGATCACGCTCTTTGCCGTCAAAATCAATCGGGTACTTCGAAGCGTCGAGTTTATTCTGACCGACGACCGTTTCGGGTACCGTAGTGCATTGAAATCAGCATCTATTCGCCTCGAGGATGTCGCCTGGTTTGGTCGCAGGAAAACGGCGGGTCTTGGTGGATGGACTGAACTGCGCGATATTCATGGAGCCGGACTGAGAATTCCAACGGTTGTAGAGAAGTTACCCGACATGCTGACTGCGCTGCGGGATCAGTTGGAGAAGCTCGGCAAGAGTGATACCTTCGACAAATCAGTCACCGATTCCCTGATCCGTGAGGCCTGGATACTCGAATTCAGCTCTCGGCGAACCAAACCGGCTATGAAATCTATTTTCTGGATAGTGATTGCCTTCATGATGCTTAGCCTGGTAACTGCCGCCCGGATTTGGGGAGTTCCACTTCTGTTCGTGGTCACCTGGACAATCATGGGAGCGATATTCCCTTTGCTCGGCTACTTGGCGGCAAACAGAGCGCTCTCTATCCAGGTCCGTAGTAAACTCCGACATTCCTCGAGTCCGGAAACCATAGAGGTGCCCACTATTCCCATCTACGCCCGATCGGCTTTCGTGTTTGTCTGTCTCTACCTGGTTGTGGGCATTCTCTTTCGCATCATGGTCCACAAGTATATGCTTTTTAACGGGCTATAACGGCCGTCGGACTCTGCAAGTAGATGAAATACCCCTCAGTGCGCAAAGAATGCCATATAGATCGCCAGAAACCCAAGAACTACTCCCAATGAAATCTTGAGCATTGGAATGTGCTTTTGAGTGGTTTTGGCGAGCTTGTTCCACTTGAGGCCGTGGTAGGCCAGAATCATTACTATGATCAGCGGAAGAACAAAAAGGAAATTATAGTACAGCAGGTAAGCCATTCCAACGGTCCGAAGACCCGGCTCGCTCAAAGCGGCGATTATCGGTATGTAGACCTGTCCCGTGCAAACCGCTTCGAATAGCGTCACGAGAAATCCGGTAATCAGAGCGCCCGCAACCAAACCGCGTCGTCCGATATTCCCCTGAATGATCTTGTGTATGCGAAGTTTCACCGGCTTTGGGAGCTGAAGTGCGATATCTTCGGTTTTTCCGGTCTGCTTGAATTTCAATGCGTCTCTGAAACAGATCAGCGCCACCGTTCCCGCAAACGCAACCGTACCCCATCGGATTACTTCGGAGACGGTTCGGTATTGCTTCAGCGAGGTAATCACGTTCAAAAGCCCCAGCCCGAGAAGCAGATAGGTGAGATACACGGCAATCGTGAATGAAGAACCGATGATCAGAATCTCCGAACGTTTTCGCTTCTGCATGGCAAGCACCGAGATGAAGAAGACCATAGTCGCCAATGCACATGGGTTGACACCGTCGACCAGCCCCCCACCGGTTATATACCAGAATCGAAGCCTATTTCGTATTGTCTCTTCACGTTTTCCCGTATTTGGAGGAGAAATTCCGGAAGATCCGCTCGACGATCTCGCCCAGGTGGTTGAGTCGGCAAGCCGAGCGAGAATCATCTCCTGCCCGTGCTTCATTATCTCTTCATATCCGAGAAGAAAGGTATCGGGGAGAAAGAGTTCCTGGGCCGATGTCGTCGGAACGTTGAATTCCTCCTCCATGGCAACCATTTTGTCGAATTCGTCTTCTGTTGCATGATAGCGTATGTCGAGTCTTGAGGAATGCTCAGCTTCAAGAGGATAGAGCAGCCCTTCCTTTATCTCAAGGCACTCTCCACACGTTCGGGAGCCGAAAAAGTGTATTATGAGCTTTTCTTCACTGAAAAAGGAAGAATCCTGAGCTGAGCTGAGGAAGAATACGGCACAGGCGAGAATGAAAGCAGGAATTCGATAAACCATTCGGTTTTCCCTCAAAGGAGACACTCACAAAAGGGTTGAAAACCACCACCGGCTCAAAAATGAGACTTACGTAGTCAAAGTCCATAAAACTACAACACGCCGCCACCCCGCAATCCACCCCAAAACGGAGCGACCCGAAAACAGAGTACGATCAAGCACCAAAACTATTCGCCATACACCACTTAGTTCATAATCTTTAAGTGGTATTTCCTGGGAGATGACCGCGATACACCATCAATCAGGATTTATTCTCCGATTCCGGCTTTTCGACCTTCGCCTTCGCCGACTGATTCCGCTACCGCGGGACGAAGTCCGACCTTTTGATTCTTTGTCTTTCTTCTTTGAACTTTGATTCTTAATAAGAGGGGTGGGGGAGTGGAGCCATAGACCCCTTTATGGCGATCCACTCCCCGGGGGGGATTCTTCGGCTGGGAATTCTTCCTCTTGGAAGCGTCTCTTTATCTTGAATCTAAGGGAAATGCTTTCTTTCGTCTTTCAGCCTTCCGAACCTACTCTCAACGCAAGGTAGGTGCCGGCTACAAATATGGCCCTGGAAGCCTGTTTTCGGCGGTCACCGTCTCAGGAGAGAGATTGACCGTCTCATGGATGGTACTGATTTTTGACAAGTGCGGGGTGGTAAGGTCAAAACAATGCTCCCTCAACCCGGACGGTTGGGGAGCATTAAGCGCGAAGCAGGCATTTTCAGGATCAGCCGATACAGTCGGTCCGCCAGAGGCAATCGGTGCGGTCACAAGAACCGTCCGCCGTGCCGAAGCAGGGCCGGTTACCCTCGGTGGGCTGTGTCGGGTTGGGCGGGGCGTCGGGTG
>CAZEMW010000026.1:0-13308 GCA_964513105.1 uncultured Fibrobacterota bacterium | reverse complement strand
TTTCCCGCTCCAGATTACAAAGAGCTCCGGTTGTTATCGGAGCTCTTGCCGTATTCGGTCCCAAAGGTACTCCCGGATTTGAACCTCCCGGACGGCTTTTTTGTTCAGCGACTGTCGGTGAAATTTCGAGAACTCCCGCTAGTGTGGCGACCGCCCTGCCAATCGGACCGCGGAAATCCGAAAAAAAAGGTCGTCCCCCCATCGGGAGGGACGACCTGCAGGCATAATGCAATTTCTCGAATGCTCAACCGGCGTCGGCGGTTACCTCTTCCGTTTCCTTCGCCGTCAGTTCTTCGAGGTTTTTGTCCAGATTATTAATCGTATGACTGGTCACCAGGAACGTTCCGGGTTTGTTCGGAACGCGGACCCAGAATTTACTTTCAGCCGATTTTTCGTTTGCCACCGTTACCGACTTGGTTTCACCGTTCTCCATAGTAACGGTTGCGACCAGTTCCGGTGCGTTGAAGCCCATCGTTGAGTCGGCAAGCGACTGATCTTCCTCCCAACTGCTGGTTTTTAGCTTGGAGAGGTTTTTGACCAGCTTTTCGACCTCGTCGGCATCGGCTTTCGCATTCTCTGGAGTGGTTATATACCAATCGGCAACTCCGGACGTATCCGTTCGTTTCTCGAGTCTGATTGGAACGGCATTCTTCTTTGCCAGCGTGACCGCTTCGGCCTTCTCCGGATCGAACGCGAGTATGGACTTGTCACGCCAGCGGTTGTCATCGGTGAAAAATGCATGCCGAATGCTTCCGCGAACCGTGTAGACTTTATCGGAACCTTCCATTCGGACATAGTGACTGCTCCAATCCGGTCCGCTTTTTCCGATATAGAACGTCCCAAGTTTCTCATCGTCCGATGTCTGCACGGTGACCCTGATCCCCTTGGCGGTGTCGACCTCGAAAACGCCACGGTTTTCCGGGTTCTGAGAAATGAGTTCATCCCGCTTCATGTTAACCAGTTTGTCGACAAGCGACTGAACCGACGCACTATCGGCGGGATAGACCATGGAAGATACCCCGGAAGGGCTTTGAGCCGTTTCGCCGGAAATCGGACTGGCGCCGGCGGCTTGATTATCGGCCGATGGTTCGGGGACCACCACCCACATACCGTTTTCCTTCTGAACTTCGACCGTGGCTTTGCTGTCGGCTATTTTCACCGAAGCCAGGTTGTCTTGCGAAAGTCCGGGGAAAAACTCCCCGGCTTCAGAGGACGGATTCGCCTTGCCCAGATGTTCGGCCAGTACTATGATACCCACAATGGCGACAAGGACAACTGCGAGTATCCCCAGAGTTTTTGGTTTCATTATTCCTTGCCCTCCGTTTTTTCTTTGTTACTTCCGGTACCGGTGCTGTTGGCTGTGGCGGGAGCCGGTGCGCTATCTACCTTGCTTCTTCGAGCGAAGAAAATGATCAGCCCGATCAGAATAATCAGAGCAGGCATCAGCACAATGTTGACGACCCGAATCACTGTAGGTGTCGACGATCCTTCTTCAAGCATGTCGGTCGACAGCGTTCTGTCCGCCAGCGCGCGTGAACGGATCTGGATCAGGTTGTCATCTAATGTCAGCCAGTCAACCACGTTCAGCAACCACATGACATTGCCCGGAGCAGCATTTTGCTGAGAGAGAAATTCCGCATCACCGACCACCACAAGATGACGTCCGGTATTTCCTTCAATAATCTGCCGGTTCTGATCCTCAGGCGAAAGCTGTATCTGTGAAAGCGTGTCGTCGGCCGACGGTTCCTTCGTGGGAGGAACCGGTTTCCCCTTGAAATAGCTCTCAAAGTCGCCGGTCAGGTACGCTCCAAGCAGGTGCTGCTGAAGCTGCTCCGAATTTGACTGTAGTACTTGTCCCCATTCCTGTTGCGGATTGAGGTTGAAATTATCGGATTCCGCCCAGCTACGTTCCGATGAATTCATGAGAACTGCGCCGCTGACCGGAAGGGACGTGTCGCCGTCAACCGTGAGCTTCAGCGGACTGACCCACGGCAGAATCACTTCGGCAAGTCCCGAAACAGCCGGATTGTCGGGGTTGAAACCCGCCTGTCCTATCCGGACAAAATACGGATAGTTTACCGGAACGTTCATCTGGAAATTCCCGATTCGCTGCGGTATCTGCACCTGTCCGCACGAAGCGTCAAGAACCAGTTTTTCCTGCACTTCAACACCATAATGGTCGAGAAGGTCCATAATCCGCGGACGCTGAGTCGTGCCCATGACGCCACGCTGGAAGTCGATCTTGACCGCATCGACCAGAACAATGAGGTTTCCACCATTCATGAAATACTGATCGATTTCGAACAGGTCACGTTCGGTGAAGCTCTTGGGACCACCGCCCGGGATAATAAGTGTCTTGATATCGGGACTGATCTCCTGGCCCGAAGATATATCGATCGTTTCCACTTCGTAGTTCTGTTTGAGATTCTGGAAAATCGGTTTGTACTTCTCTTCGGTCTGATCGGTAACCTGCATCTGACGCTGTATGTTCGGCGGCAGATACGGCATGGTATCCGTTTTCAGAACACCGATTTTCGGAGTTTCGGTTCTGAGCACCTTCATGACGGCCTGAGCCAGGTCGTACTCGAGATTCCGAAGGTCCTGAACGACCGGGAGGACTTCCTTTCTGTCGGCATACAGGACCGCAATTCCCATGAATCCGTTCATCAGTTGGGCCTTGTCGCGCTCAACCGTCTGAAGCTGAATCTCGGGAATACCCAGTGCCCGCACTTTCTGTTTCGTATCTTCGTCCTTCGAAGGATCTTCAAAGGATATGTGAAGATTGCCGCCGGCATATGCCTTGAATTCTGAGAGCAGGTCTTTTACCCCGGACTCAAGTGTCGTGAGGTGGGGAGGGAGATCCTGCGAGAAATACACCTTGATATTTACTATATCGTTGACATCCTTCAGCATCCCTTTTGTTGCTGATGAAATACTGTACTCCTTGTTCTCCGTCACGTCGAGACGTGTGAAAAACTTGGTGGACAGATAGTTCACTATCGCTACAAAACCCAGGATGATCAGGACATACAGAATGGTCTGTGTCTTGTTCACCGCTTTTTTCGATGCCATATTATTCCCACTTCCTGCTTTCTAATGAGACAACGTTCAGGAACAGAAAGAACCCGATCACGGAAAGGTAGTAGATAATGTCGCGACTGTCGATCACGCCTCTTCCAATGCTGTCGAAATGGCTTCCGAGCCCCAGATAGGTGAGGAACGGAACCACTGCGGACGGCATCTGCATTGCCACGAACGGCGTCCCTATGAGGAAGAGCGCAAGCGTCACCACGACTCCCAGTATGAAAGCAACAATCTGGTTTTCCGTCAAAGAGGAAACCCACATGCCGATTGCCAGGTATGCTGCGCCCATAAGGACCGTGCCGATATACCCACCCAGAATCGCACCGCCGTCGGGATTCCCCAGAATTGCTATGGTGATTGGAACGGTGACCGAAAGCAACACCGCAATCGTGAGGAATGCGAAGTTCGCCAGGAACTTGCCCATCACCACCTGGGTGTCACTGATCGGCCAGGTAAGCAGGAGCTCCAGCGTCCGTACTTTTTTCTCTTCAGCCCAGGATCTCATTGCGATTGCGGGAACAAAAATCAGAAATGCCCACGGGAGCAACCCAAAATACCCACGCATGTCCGCCTGGTTAACGATAAAAAAGCTTTGGAAAAAAAGAAAATTAGTTGCCACCAGATATACGGTGATGAAGATATACGCTATGGGCGAAAGAAAGAACGCCCTGAATTCCTTTTTAAATACCGCCATTACACTTTGCATTCTATCAGCCCCTTGTGAGTTGCGTGAAAACGTCCTCGAGACTTGCCGATTCTTTCTTCAGTTCGGAAAGCACCCAACCGTTGTCAACTGCGCATTTGTAGAGGGTTTCACCCAATTCATCGCCGCCTTCGGCCGTCACCCGGACAGAAAACCATCCGTCTCCGGCGCTTGAAGCGGATGTGCTTGAAACACCGTTGATTGTGTTCAGTTTGTCCTCGATTACCGCCTTGTCTCCCTTAACTCGTAAGGAGTAGAGTCCCCCCTTTACCATTCTGGAGGTCAGCTCGTCGGCCGTACCCGTGGCAACCACCGAACCTTCGTTGATTATCAAAATCCGATTACAAGTCGCCGCAACTTCGGGAAGAATGTGAGAGCAGTAAATGACTGTTTTCTCTTCACCGATTTTCTTGATCAACTGACGAATTTCGATTATCTGGTTGGGATCGAGTCCGGACATGGGCTCGTCGAGAATGAGGAGGTCGGGATTGTGAAGCATCGCCTGAGCAAGCCCGACACGCTGCCGATATCCTTTTGACAGCGTCCCGACTTGCCGCCGGGTCATCTTGGTAAGTCCGCAGACCTGGTACATTTCGTCCATTCGTTTGTCGAGTTGGCTTCCCTTGAGCCCGCGAACCTCGCCAACGAGGTGGAGGTACTCATGCACGAGCATGTCGTTATAGAGCGGGTTACTCTCGGGAAGATACCCGATCATGCGTCGGATTTCCATGCTGTTTTCCCGGGAGTCATACCCCGAAACGGAAATATCCCCCGAACTGGCGGGAATAAAGCATGTCACAATACGCATCGTCGTCGTTTTGCCGGCACCGTTCGGTCCCAGAAAGCCAAAGACCTCGCCTTTCCGTACGTCGAAATTCAAGTCTCTGACTGCGTGCACGTCGCCGAACCGCTTATTAAGCCGACGCACTTCAAGCACATTGGAGTTGGTCACATCACTCATAGGCCACCACCGTTTGCTACATAAATGGAGGTTGGAAATTTCTGTACCGCACGTACGCGGCACATAATATGGATTCTTCGGGAGTTCCAGGTCAAGCAGCACTTATTCAAGAGGAGTGCTGAGGGGCACACCCTTCGAATATCGTCATATTTTCGTTCGTGCAAAAAAAAAATTGTATTGGGAAGGAAAAAACAGAAAAAGGAGTTCTAAAGGGGGAGGGACGAATCGATGCTGCACACATCCCTCCCGGAGATGATTACCAGGAAGACTATTCGCCTTTCTTGCTTTCCTGGATTTCTACCCTGAGATCCTGGGCAATTTTCTTGATTGTTTGAAGAGATTTACGCGCACGGGTTCCCGCGGACTTGTTGCCGCGTTCAAACTTCTCGTACTCAGCCTTCAGGTTCTCAATCTCGTTCAGCAATGGTTCCAAGCTCATTCTTCCTCCTTGGAGAAATATGGTTCTGTCCGGAAATAATACAGAAGTATCAATTTAATGGCAAAATAATCGCTTTTCACCCCGAGAGGTCAATAATAGCAATTCTTGCGCCGGCCGGACCGCAAAGAAAGTTATGAAAAATACCTCAAAACTGCTCAGAAAGAAAATAACATCCCGCCGGAGGGAGCATCCCTCTGAAAAAAGAACCCGTTGATTTGGAAAACGCTCGGGAAAGAAACGTGGGAAGCAAGGGCTCACGTTCCTTCTTTTCTACAACTCGCGCATTCTCCGGAAGACCGGTTTCCTGTTTCAAATAGCTCAGGGCATCGCTGAATCCGCCCAGCGTATCAACCAGATTCAAGTCATAGGCCTGGGAGCCGGTAAAAATCCTGCCGTCGGCTATCTCCCGTACGGTCTCCAAGTCCATGGAGCGTGCAGTACTGACGTCTCGTATGAACTGCTCATGTGTATTGTCGAGTATTCCCTGAATGTGATTCCGCTCCCTGTCGGTAGGGGGACGGTGGGGATTGAACATGTCTTTGTATTTACCGGCTTTTACCGTTTCTATTTTTATGCCGATCTTTTCCATCAGTTCGTGGTATTGGGGAAATTGAAATATCACACCAATGCTCCCGGTAATCGTACCCGGATTGGCAAAGATACGTTTTGCCGGACCGGCAATGTAGTACCCGCCGGAGGTGGCCATGTTGCCCATGCTCACAATAAGCGGCTTGCCGATATTTCTGAAACGAAGTACTTCGGAGTAAATCTCCTGTGAGGGCGCAACCGCACCACCCGGGGACTCGATCCTGAGAACGACACCGGCAATTGAATTGTCTTTCCTGAATTCCCGGAGCTGCTCGACATACGGTTCCGAGCTGTAGATGATATCCGCCACCCTTACCACCCCTACACCCCGGCCGTAGAGGGGAGTGATGCCTCTATCCCGAAGACCAATTCCGACAGCAAGAGAAACAAGCGCAACAAGGACCGGAAGCGCAATTGCGATAATAACGAGCATTTGGTGCGAACGTTTCACATGGCCTCCGAGGTGACGACTCGTATGGTGTCGCCGGGCATAATGACTGAGTCGGGTTCCAAGTCGTTCAACCGCAAGAGAGCCTCAAGCGGCATGTTAAAAATCCTGGAAATTCTCCACAGGTTATCACCTTTGCCTACCCTGTAATATACAACTTGTTTTGACGATTCCACCGTTTCAACTCCCTCGGGTTGCTCTTTTCGAGGTATTTTCAGCAGCATGCCGGGACGAAGTATCGATTTGCGACTCAAACCGTTGTGCGACATCACGCTCGACAGCTCCACACTGAACAGGTCGGCTATCCTGGAAAGATTGTCGCCCGAAGCAACCGTATACATTATATAATCGTCGGTGCCTCTTGAGCTTTTTCCGGAATCAGTTTTCCTTTCCGGTTCCGACGCAAATTTAGCCTTTTCCGACGGTCGATACCTGTACCGCAGGGTATCTCCCGGGTGAAGAAGGCTTTGTTCATTCATGTCGTTCCAGACAACGAGCTCCTCTACCGATACACCAAGAGTCAAAGCAATCCTGTACAGGTTTTCTCCCGCCGACACAATATGCGTTCCGGTTTTGGTGCCGGCGGTATCGTTGAGAATCTCCACCCTGCGTACGGCGGCTCTCTTCTTTTCCTCTTCTTTGATCGGGGCATAGAGGGTCAGAAGTGCTCCCGCTCGAAGCGTCCGGGCATTTTGGAGTTTGTTCCAGCGCAATATTGATTTCGTATCGACCCCGAAAATCTTTGCGATTTCAGAGACCGTTTCGCCCTTTTTTACCCGGTAGGTGATCCGTTTTCCCGTTTTCGTACTGGAATTGCCCGGAGAAACGGCTGGTGATGAAGCTCGTCCCGTCTCCGACGGGGGAGGGGTCGATTCTGAAACAGAAATAGGGATGAAAAGGTGCTTCCCGGCAATGATTCTTGAGCTTCGAAGATCATTCACTGATCTTATCGCCGAGACGGTGGTTCCGAAACGAGCGGCTATTGAGGAAAGATTGTCACCTCGATGAATTGTATACCGATACCAGTTCACCTTGTCTTCATCGCTGAGTGATGCGTAAAAGGTCTGGTAGGTTTCGGCTTTCCCGGACGGCAGAATCAACTGGACGCTGTCCATATTCGGCGGGGTGCACCACCTTAGAATATGGGGATTTAGTTCTTTCAGTCGCTTGTGGTCAACCCCGATTCCATCGGCAATTTTCTTGAGTTCTACACAGTCGCTCACCGGAAGAATGTCATGGTCGAAAGGAGGTCCCGGAGCTACAGTGTAATGAAAACATCCCGGGTTTTTGGCAATCATAAGAGCGGCAAGAAAATGAGGAACATAGTCCTCCGTTTCCCGGGGCAAATCCAGTTCCCAGTAATTATCAGTACCGTCCCGTTTGATCGCCCGGGCAACACATCCCTCACCGCAGTTGTAGGCCGCAAGCGCCAGGTACCAGTCGCCGAAATCATTGTAGAGCTTTTTCAGGTATGAAATTGCCGAGCGTGTTGATTTCACCGGATCACGACGTTCGTCGACCCAGAAACTCCGTCGAAGGCCATATCGACGTCCGGTCTCGGAAATGAACTGCCATATTCCCGACGCGTGTGCATAGGAGTAGGCTTTTGGGTTGAACGCGCTCTCAATCAGAGGAAGATATGCCAGATCGGTGGGCAATCCACTGTCGACAAACATCTCCTTATATATCGGAAGGTAGTGTTCCGCTCGGGACAACCATGCTTCGACTGAGCTCTTGCGGCGTCGAAGCACCAGATGGAGTGCGCGGTGGACCCGGTCGTTCCAGGTAATGGGAATGTTGTAGGGAACCCCTCGACTACAGTCAATGTAAAGCTCCTTCCCGGAATCGGCTGAAGGAACCACCATACTGTCGAGAGATGCCGAGATTTGCCGTTGGAACACTGCAATACCGAGATCTTCGGGCAACGATTCGAGATACCTCGGCGGCATGGAATCGCTGTACAACCCCGCAATTATGTCCAGCAACGCCGAGGGTGACTGGATATCATCTTCGTACCCGACACAGGAATCGGTCAGCGCCGAGTGGCAGGTTCGCAGAATCGAATCCGCACCGACATACTCTTCGAGACCGATACGGTGGCGTGCCTGAGCCAAAAGATCCGGAATTTTTTTGCATATCTCGGGTTTCGAGAGAGTATCGCTTTCGTCGACCGGAATTTCAACCACTACCGCCACAAGACTGTCTTCTTCTATCAAAAGCGGAGGGGCGCTTTTGTCCGGGGGAACACCGGTCGTGGCAGTTTTGTAGGCGCACCCGGGGAACGACGTTATCGCTGCCGCAAGGAAGAGGAACAGCGCACCTCCAAACCCTATAAACGGAACGGTCGAGCGACGGCTGTCGGGCATCCGACATTCCCCGCAGGCATTGGTCGTCGACCTGAAACGCTCATCTTGGCTGTCTGTTGAATTGAGAAGTCCTGAAAATGACTGCATGCCGACCGTGGACATCCATTGCAGGCCGGATACAAGATATTCGGTGAGCCGGTATGTATTTATCATAGACTATTATACGAGAGTGAGTTCTCCTCTGGAATCCAGACTGCCGCTTTCTTGAAAAACGCCAACAACTTACAAAGATACAAAATAGATGCGGGATTCCGGCAATCCGGCGGGGACTGCCGGTTGCACGAAGAATTCCATCTGGTTTATTATCCCTCCGGAACCGGACCGGGATCAATAGGTAAATGGTTTTTGCTTCTATGAGGCCTGGGTAAACACCCGTTTCAACAATCTAGTGCCTGTCCGAAAACAGGCACCTTCCCGATTGAGATCGGGACTCGGCGTCCGTTTTCGAGGGTTTCCGTACAGACACAATCTATGATATGCTGAATGCCGAGACGCAGAAATTGTCTGGCTTCAGGTAAGAAGAAAATAATACGCGCATTAGAGATTGAAGAGAATGCCGTGAGTGGGCTGCGAAACCCGGGTTAAGAAAATGGTCTGCCTGGTCGTGCCGATGTCGGCGAGAAAGGCTACTGCATCGGCCGAATCCCTGCACGCATCTTTGCATCAGACATTCTTCTCCTGCCACGTTTGATGTATAACCCTTGTCGTGCACGGCATTCGGCGAGGGCATTCTTGATCTGTTTCGAGATTTTCTCACTCATGGACCCACAATAGTTCACATAGAGCCTCGTCCCCAGGGGGCAGCGTTCGTATTGGGAACATCTAATACACGAGACCTTCTTGTAGAGTCGCATGACGCACCTCTTTCGGAGACGGAAGGCCACACGGCTCCGGTATCAGTGGGATCCGACCCGGAATACGAATGTCCCCCGCGGGATTGTGTTACACCATTATACATGCCAACATGTAGTACGTCAATTGCAGCGTGAACCCCATGAGTGGTAGGGTTACTCATTTGCCTTGGACACAGAGAGTTAGCGGTTTCGAAATAAACGCAGATCCCGCTACCCGAAAAGCCCGCGGGTGTCCCATATGTATTTTCTCGATACACCCGGCACGTTATTATACCCGAAAGGAAAAGCATGGTCCTGGAAGCGGAATCAGCCGAATTTCTTGAAAAGATGCTTAGAACCAATACCCCGTCGGGGCACGAATCCGAGGGGCAACTGCTTTGGAAAAACCGAACGAAAGCTTTCAGCGATTCGATTTCCGTGGATGTCCATGGTAATGTCATCGCCGTGCTGAATGAAAAAGCACCGCTACGGGTGATGCTTGCCGGCCATTGCGATGAAATCGGGTTTATGGTAACCCACATCACCCCCGAAGGCTTTCTCAGTTTCGCCGCTATTGGCGGGGTCGATGCCAAGGTGTTGCCGGGAACGCAGGTTAAGTTTCTCAATAAGTTCGGAAAATACGGCGTAATTGGCAAGCGTCCCATACACTTCGAAAAGGGAGAAGAACGCAAAACCCTTTGGGAGATGCGGGATTTGTGGATAGATATCGGTGCCCGAAATCGTGACGAAGCCGAGGCTTTCACTCCGGTTGGTACCGCGGCCTGCATCGCCCCGAACTACACTCCACTCCTCAATCAACTGGTGACGTCGAAAGCCTGGGACAACAAAGTCGGCTCATTTATCGTTTCGGAGGTTCTGAAGCTGCTTTCGGACCGTCGAGAAGAGCTGAATGTGGCCGTTTACGGCGTATCCACGGTCCAGGAAGAAATCGGTTCGCGGGGAGCGGTTACTGCAGGATATAGTATTCATCCGCACGTGGGCATTGCGCTCGATGTCAGTTTCGCGACCGACATCCCGACAGACGACAAAAAAATCGCCGGCGATGTAGCACTCGGCAAAGGCCCCATTTTGCACCGTGGGCCAAATATGAATCTGGTTTTGACCGAGCTGTTCAAAGAAACCGCTCAGAAAAAAGACATCATGATCCAGTGGGCTGCGGAGCCGGGTGTTTCGCTGACCGATGCGGATGTACTGCAGATAAGCCGGGCCGGAGTTGCAACGGGCCTCGTATCGATTCCGACCAGATACATTCACACCCCCGTGGAAACCTGCTCCCTGTTCGATGTAGAACGCGCGGCACGATTGACTGCCGAGACGATCCTGGCGTTGTCTCCGGACACCGATTTCAGACCGTATTGATAAGAGGTACGAGATTTCCGGGTTCAAGGGTCTGGGTTGAGAAAATTCGCAATCCCCAACCTGTGCTGAGCGGAGCCGAAGTATCCCAATCCGAGATTGATATATGGATGTAGATTTTTTTCTTGATTCGGCTGTTCGTACGAAGTCGTATAAAGAACAGATTGTAAACTTGAGAAGACTGGAAGGACGGGAGGCGGAGTTTGGCTCACTGCGAGACCCGTTGTCGCCTGAAGTTGCCTCTGCTCTGAAACGGCTGAAAATCGATCGTCTCTATCTTCATCAGACGACGGTGATTGATCTGGTGCGTGAAGGAAAAAGCGTTGCGGTGGTCACCGGCACCGCCAGCGGGAAAACCTTGTGCTATACCATTCCAGTGGTAGAGGAAATAGTAAGGGCGCCGGTTTCAACAATGCTCTTTCTCTATCCGACAAAAGCGCTTGCGCAGGATCAGCTTCGCGCCGTCGAGCGTTTTGCCGAGTATGTATCTTCGATTTCGATTTTTGCGGGAACCTACGACGGAGACACTCCGAGCACCCTTCGGCGTAAACTTCGGGACAAGGGGAATATCGTGCTCACCAATCCGGACATGCTTCATCAGGGCATACTTCCCACACATGCCCGTTGGGCGCGATTTTTTACAAATCTCAAGTATGTCGTGATTGACGAAATTCATGCTTACAGAGGTGTTTTTGGCTCCCATTTGGCAAACGTAATTCGGAGGCTCAAACGAGTTTGCGCGCACCATGGGTCATCTCCGCAGTTCATATGTTCATCGGCAACGATCGCGAATCCCGGCGAACATGCGGAGCGAATCTGTGGTGGGAAAGTCGCCCTGGTCAACCGGGACGGAGCACCTCGAGGACCGCGAACGGTCGCGCTGTGGAATCCTCCGCAACTGGATGCCGTCACTCTGTCGCCGGTCGGTGAGCGTCAAATGGGAGGGAATCGCAAGAGTGCACTTGGCGAAGCGGTCGATCTCATGACTTCTCTGGTGAAGCAGGGGATTCAGACGATTGCATTTGTGCGAACTCGTCTGGCGGCGGAACTCATACTGCGGAGCTGCCGAGACCGGCTTGAGAAAACATCGCGGCGGTTGTCTCAAAGTGTCTGTGCCTACCGGGGGGGATATCTTGCCGAGGAACGTCGCGAAATCGAGCGCAAACTCGCTTCGCGTGAAATTCTGGGCGTGGCAAGCACGAATGCTCTGGAGCTGGGAATCGATATTGGAAGCCTTGACGCCTGTATACTGGTAGGGTATCCGGGGACAATCGCGAGCTTTCATCAGCAATCCGGACGCGCAGGGCGTACTGCCGGCGAATCGCTGGTGTTTCTGGTGGCAAAAAATGCTCCGGTAGACCAGTATCTCATGAATCATACCGAGTACCTGTTCGAACAGAGTCCCGAACACGCGGTTGTGGATCCCGACAATCCCCATATTGTCGTGGGGCATCTTCGATGTGCCGCATATGAGCTGCCGCTGACGCTGCAGGATGTCGATTTATTTGGCGAATTTGCTTCCGCGGTACTGGAACTGCTTGAGGAAGATGGTGACTTGCGGAGAATTCGTGAACGATGGTACTATGCGCAGAACAGCGGTCCGGCCGCCGATGTGAACCTGCGAAATATTGCCGGGCCGGTGTATACGATCCAGGAGGGACACGATCAGGCCCGGGTGATCGGGACGATCGACGAACTCAGCGCTCTTGCACAGCTTCACGATCACGCCGTGTATCTGCACGGGGCCGATACGTACTTTGTGGAGAAACTCGATATTGAAATGAAAACCGCTATTGTAAAACGGATGGAGCTGGACTACTATACACAATCAATTCAGAACTCACAGATACGAATTGATGAAACCGAGAATGAAGAGACCTGGCACGACTCATTGCTTGGATACGGCGATGTGACGGTCACGACAACCATACCGATGTTCAAGAAAGTACGATTCCATTCCCGTGACAGTCTCGGGTTTGAAAAGCTCGAGCTTCCTCCACAGTCAATGGAAACCGTCGCCGTCTGGTTCGCGCCTCCCGAGGACGTGGTAGCTGAAATGATGCGCGAGGGACTTCTGGTGGGGGATGCGTTGGTCGGCGTGGCAAACGTTCTTCTGGAGGTCGCCCCGCTCTACATAATGTGCGATCCGCAGGATATCGGGACGGTGATAGATTCTTCGAGCCTTGGACGAAACGCACTGTTTCTGCATGATAAATACCCCGGCGGCATGGGCTACTCCCGTCGGGCGATGGACTTTTTCGAAGAGCTCATGAATGCGGCGGCGGATATCGTGCGTGAATGCTCTTGTCCCGACGGTTGCCCGTCATGCGTCGGTTCCGCGGTACCGGCTTCCGCAACGGGAGAGCAGGCCGGGGGCGTTCGAGGACGAATCCCGGACAAAAAAGCGACACGTTTTCTCTTGGATAGAGTCTTGGCGAGGTAACGGCGTTCAATCAGTGTCCGTCCGAAAACCTCCGTTCATCGAGTGGAACGCACCCGTTCATCGAGC
>CAZEMW010000025.1:10263-13749 GCA_964513105.1 uncultured Fibrobacterota bacterium | reverse complement strand
ATCTAAATCGCCGTATCGCCGCGGATACGCCTCTTTGTGACGCCTCGCCAAGCGTGCGACACACCAAAGCGGGTTTCCGGACCGGCACTAAGTAGCTGAGATAAACCGATAGAAAGGATTTGGATGTCTCTCTTTAAAAGAGCCGAAAGGCTGTTCAACCGTGCGGTGTCTCTACAGACCGATCAATCAGATCTGGATGAAGTTATCTCCTGGGCGGAAGAAGATTTGTCCGTTTTGTTCGCCTGTACCGACCAGATTCGACGGCATTTTTTTGAGGATAGAGTAGACCCATGTGCAATTATGAATGTGAAATCGGGAGGATGCAGTGAGGATTGCGCATTCTGCTCGCAATCGGCTCACAATGATGCCCGGGTAACCGTGACTGCCGCGGCAAAAGAAGAAGAGATTCTCAGCGCGTATCAAACCGCTCGCGAACAGGGCCTTGCTTTCGGGGTGGTATCCAGCGGCAGAAAACTATCTCCCGTCGAACTTACGCAATTGATTGCTGCTCTGAAAAAGTGCGAGGGTCCAATCCACGCTTCTCTTGGGCTCTTGACTCAGGATGAACTTCACCGGCTTCACGATGCGGGAGTCGTCTGCTACAACCACAATCTGGAGACCGGCAGGGAGTTCTTTTCCAGAATTGTCTCAACTCATCGCTTTGAAGACCGAGTGGAAACGGTACGAAGGGCCAAAAACGCGGGTATGTCTGTGTGCTGTGGTGGAATTTTCGGACTAGGTGAAAGCTGGGAAGACCGCAAATCGATGTGCATGACTTTACGAGAGCTTGATGTTGATACGATACCGATCAATTTTCTCAATCCTATCGAGGGAACTCGCTGTAAGGGAGAGTCTATCGGCCCATTGACGTTCCTTAAAATGATCAGCCTCGTCAGGATAGCACTTCCCGACAAGAAAATCAAGGTATGCGGTGGACGTGAAGTCAATCTGGGACCGCTGCAGAGCCTTTTATTCTTTGCCGGAGCCAACGGCTACATTTCGGGAGATTATCTCACGACCAAAGGTGACCTGGTCGAATCCGATGATGCCATGATAAGTGCCCTGGGTCTACGTAAGCATTCCTGAAAAGTGCGTGGACGGTACTATTCAGTACCGTGTAGAGTTGAAAACTCTGCCCCGACCCGGAGTTCGGGCCACACCGGGTCCAGGGGAGCGGTGGCAAAGTGCTCCGCGGCGCCCCGGGCAAAGGTGTGGCCGATACTTCAGTGCCGGGATCGGTTTCTCCAACAAGTCTTGTGGAGAAACCCTCCCCGAATTGCAGTCCCAAACCTGCGCCATGCCGAATAGCCTCAATGCGACTACTCCATTGCCGGCACTTTCCCAAACTCCTCCTCTTTTGGGGGAAAGAGTTTGAAGTTAAGAGCAAGCATGCTTGGTACAACCACCAGAGTCATGACCGTCGCGAATGTAAGACCGTAAATCATTGCCCAGGCGAAAGCCCGCCAGAATTCCGACGACTCCGAACCTAACTGTACTCCAAAGCTACCCGGGTGTATATCTATGCTAATCCCAAACGCCATAGGCAGCAGACCGAGTACGGTTGTGATTGCGGTAAGCAGCACCGGCCGCAAACGCGTCCGCCCCGCTTCAATGACCGCATCCCCCGGTTCCATGCCGCTTCTGATCAGAATATTCGTATAATCTACCAGGACGATGCAGTTATTGACCGCCACCCCGGCAAGTGCGATACACCCGATCCCCGACATAATCACCACGAATTCCTGTCCGGACAGAAAATAGCCCCAGAAGACACCGCCCAAAGACAGAAACACCGAGGAGATTATGATCACCGGTTGCGTGATGGAATTGAACTGAGCGACAAGCACGACAACTATAAGAAACACGGCGACAATGAAAGCTTTCATAAGAAAATCCATTGCTTCGGCACGCATTTCCTCGCCTTCTCCCAATGTGACCTCGTATCCACGGGGAAGCTTCATGCCACGTACGACAGCATCGATCTCCTTTTTGATTTCCTCTTTCCCTTGCACGTCCGCATGAAAGTCCGCCCAGACACCAACAGATCGCTCAAGGTCGCGACGTTTTATAATACCCACCGAAGAGCTGATGGAAACGTCGGCTACCTCTACAAGCGGGATCCGTATTCCGTCGTGATCGACGAGTTGCAGCCGCTGTAAGGAAGGGATTGCATTGCGGGACTCTCGTCCATAGCGAATGGCGATGTCATATTCATCTTCTCCCTGCCGGAACCGTCCGATTGTGGAACCGTTGATCGCATTTCGTATCGTGCCGGCGATCTCCTGTACAGACAAGCCATGGAAGGCCGCCATCTCACGGTTTACCGTCACGGTAACTTCAGGCTTTGCGGCCTCGTAATCGGTATCGACAAGCTTAAGAGCCTCATATCCGGCAAGGACTGCGAGAATCGAATCGGCATATCTTCCCATGACCGCATAGTCCTTCCCCACCACTTCATAGGAGACATCATGCCCCGCCGGAGGTCCGTTTTCTTCCGCCCGAACGACTATTTCTGCTCCAGTCACCCCTTCCAGCGAATCTTTGAGGGCTATCATGGTTGCGCTACCCTTGATTTTTCTCTCAAGAAAGGGCTTGAAAACCAACCGCACGTACCCTTTGTTGAACTCTTCACCGATTCCGGCAAACATCTCACCATTTCCCGACCGTCCCACGGTGGACTGAACGTTGTCAAGTGATGCCGGTACGCGGTTGACGACTTTCTCGACCTCCCGGACCAGCGAATCGGTAGTCTCAAGCGGTGTTCCCTGCGGAAGTTCGAGCGCCACTACCGCTTCAACCGGATCCATTGTTCCGAAAAACACCATCTCCCGGCCCATGCTGAAGTAAAGCACGAATCCCGCGACCACTACGCTGAAAGAGATTAGCAGAACGACGACCGGATGACGTGTTGCGCTCTTGATTCGTTTCGTGTACCATGCCTGCAGCCCCCCGAAAAAGCCGCCGCCCTCAACCATTTTCTTGCGACTGCGCTCATCGATTCGGAGGAAACCGGCACAGAACACCGGGTTTATGGTCAGCGCTACGAACAGAGACGACGCGAGCACAACGATGACCGTTTTCGGAAGATAAGACATAAAATCGCCCATCACCCCGGGCATAAATATTATCGGAAAAAATGCAAGACAGGTGGTGATCGTGGAGGCGATTATCGGCCAGGCAACTTCCTTGGCTCCGTCGATCGCGGCCTGTGTTCTGGTTTTCCCCATGGTGCCGTGTCGAAAGATGTTTTCGACGATTACAATGCCGTTATCCACCAGCATACCAAGCGCCAGAATAAGGCTGAAGAGCACCACCATATTCAGCGTTATCCCCATCATATCGAGGATAAAGAACGAAAGCAGCATCGAGAATGGTATCGCAAGCGACACAAACAGTGAGTTTACAAAGCCAAGAAAGAAGATTGTGACAATCATGACAAGCATGAACCCGGTAAACAAATTGTTCTCCAGGTCCGCCACAATCTGG
>CAZEMW010000025.1:0-10253 GCA_964513105.1 uncultured Fibrobacterota bacterium | reverse complement strand
TACCGGGACTGATCCGAAATGTAGTCCACTTCGGTTCCGGCCGGAAACTGTGGTTTCAGCCGCTCGATTATGACCTTCGCTTCATCGACGATATCTATAATGTTTTCTCCCGAGCGTTTCTTCACCGAAAGAGTTATGCAGGGATCCCCATTCACACGGGAAAACGTTTCCGGATCGGCCGCGGCGAAACGAACTCGTGCGATATCACGCAAGCGAACTTTCACCGGTCCTGATTTGACGGTGATATCCTCGAATTCTTTCGGGTTCCTGATCTCTGCGTTTACCGAAATGGTATAATTCTTTGCGTTGTTCTTGAGAATACCGCCGGGAATAGCGACATTGGACATCTGCACGGCCATGATCGCGTCGTTTATGGAGAAACCATAGTGCTCCAACTTTGCGGGATCCAGTTCAATAGATACCTCACGCTCGAGTCTCCCCGCGATGTCAACATCCAGCACCCCCTTGACTCGGCGTAGTTCGTCTTCCAGAAGCTCTGAGGCATTCTCGATCACCTCCACTCCCTGCGGATGAGAGAGCGAAACGATAAAGATCGGCCAATCCGACGAGCTGAATTCCCGAACCACCGGTTCGTCCACATCATCGGGCAATTCCGCGCGTGCGATATCAACGCGTTCCCGCACCTTTTGCAGCGCTCGTTCGACGGTCATACTCGATGAGAACGTCGCAAAGATGAATGAAAGACTTTGCTGACTGGAAGACGTCAGCTCCTCCAGTCCCTCAAGGCCGTCCAACTCGGTCTCTATAGGCCGCGTTACCAAATTCTCTACATCCTTGGCGGCGACTCCCGGATACACGGTCGTCACAAAGATATACGGTTGCTTTATTTCCGGCGAAGCTTCCTTGGGTAAGCCCACGTAGGAGACGACTCCGATAACCAGTATCAGCACCGACAGCGTGTAAATCGCCGCATGTTTGCGGACAACAAAGTTGATCATAATCTATTCGCCCCGTTTCTTCACGATAACCGGATCACCGTTCGTTACCAGTTGCTGTCCGGCAATTATCAGCTGGTCTCCGGGCTCCAGGCCTTCGGTGACCAATGTCCGTTCTTCATCCATAGGACCCAGCTCCACAGGCCTTCTCTCGACTGTTTCCCCCGACACCGTCATGACCTCATTCCGTGAACCCACGGTGAGAACCGCAGACGTAGGGATTACCACCTGGTCGGTCATTGTCCCGAGGGTGAGATTCACCTGTGCGGTCATGCCGGGCAATATCACACCTTCTTTATTCTCAACAAGGAGTTCTACTTCATATCGTTTGGTAGCGGGATTCGCTTTCTGCGAAACCGATTGAACTTTTCCTTCCCAGGTTCTCCCCGGGACCGCGGCAAATGTTATTGTAGCTTCGTTCCCCACCGAAACTCCCGCGATTTCGCTTTCCGGAACACTTACTACTATTTTGACCTTGTGAATTTGCGCAACCACAAAGGTAGGCGTTCCCGGTCCGATTTCCTGGAATTCATCTATGCTGCGCGAGGCGACTCGTCCGGCGATAGGGGTAATGCAGTATGCCCCATTGTATGCTTTCTGAGCCTGCAATCGCTGGGTTTTGGCCTGAAGCCAGGCCAGGTGCGCATTGTCCAGAGCAACCTGTGAAGATGTCCCCTGCTCGTAGAATGCTTTTGTGCGTTCGTAGTTATCCTTGGCCACTTTTTCCTGGAGCTTGGCGGTTTCGAGCTGAGCCGCCGCCCGAGCCGCATCGATCTTTGCAAGCGACTGGCCCTCCTTCACCCAGGAACCGATACGCGCATTGATCTGCTCCACCGTACCGCCGGAGACATTCACCAAATAAGCCTCACGAAGCCCGGAGACCTCGCCGTAGTACTCACCACGCTGAACAAAGTCCGTGGCTGTCACCGTTATAGTCTCAACCGCAACCGTATCGTCGTCGCGGGCAGTGTTGGTCTCCGCGCCCTTTTTGCCCCCGCAACCAACGACGGCGACCGTAAATGCGCAGACGGTCAGAATACGAAAGTTCATTTTTTCTCCTCGTACAAAGGTATCCCCAGAAGAGCCTTCAGTTGTGCAACCGCCAGTACTCTCTGGGCTTCCAGTTGCATGTGCATTTGTTCAGCTTCACGAAGTTCCCGTTCGATCTCCAGAAGCTCCGTAACATCTATGAATCCGTCTGCATAATCCCGCTCCGCTTCTTCCAGCGCTCCCCGCGCCGCTTCGAGCTGAAGCGAGACCGCATCGATATTGCTGTTGACAGTTGTTATGCCGGTTCGTGTTTCTTCAATTCTTCGTGCATTTTCTTCTCTTATCTGCTTGGCCTCGCGCTGCGCTTTCTCGAAACTGTATTTGGCTTTGTTGCGTTCCGCGCGAGTTCTGCGGCCGTCGAATATGTTCCAGGTGAGTTGAAGGCCCAGGGTGTAGTTGAAAAACTCTGGATTCATGACTTCACCAAGGCCATTGTTTGAGAAATCCTGGTCTGTTTCGTTATTCAAGTCTCGCCTCATTACCTGTCCAATCGTATCTGACCCATTAAGCACCGGAACTGTCGGATTCATTTCCAATTGCATTTGCTTGTTCTGTCCAACCATGTTGTTAAACTCGTCCACAGTTCGAAAGTCATTCCCGTCATACAATGAAGCGATTCGCTGCACCTGGCTACCGGCCGAAGCAAACAAACCAATTGAAGGAAAGAGTTTTGCCCGACGGTAGTTAATATTGAGTTCCTGCAGGGCGACTTCGTGTTCTTTCAATCGGTACTCCAGGCTCGCCGTGGGCGAGTCCCCCGACGGCACCCTGGTTGCCCAGCCGTTGTTGTCCTGTATAAGACGTACCGAATCGGCAACCGTGATTTCGGAGATATCGGACAGCCTCTCGAAGGCAATTGTTTTGGTTGCCCGTGCCTGCAGGAGGTTTGCCTCTTCACGACGAGCCAGGGCTTTCACCCGCAGCAGGTCTCGCCGAGCCACGCCGTCCATCTCAAACGCACGCTCAACCCGGGCGAAAGTCTTACCGGCGTACTCCGCGGCCTTTTCGGCCGACTCCACCGCTTTCTGCGCAAGAAGAGCGTTGTTGAAAGAAGCGATAAGCTGCAGGTAATAGGCGTCTTTTTTCAACCGAAGCATATCGTCAAGCATGTCGTCTCGACGGTGAGCGAGCTTGAGCGCGTTGAAAGCGCTTCCGAACGTAAAAATCGGTTGATAGACCGACAGATTCCAATTCGCCGACTGAGCATTGGCTCGAGTTATTCCATATTGAGCCGTGGTGGAAAACGGATCGCTTTTCAGGGACTGCGAACCGAGCCCCACCCCCGCCTCCAACGAAACCATCGGCAGCGCCTCCGACCGATAGAACTTGATATCCTCCCGCCCGATCGCATCCTCGAGCTGGGCGATTGCGATGTCGTCGGAGCAGCCGTTACTCTTCTCGAACAGCTCCTCCAGCGTAAGGGTAGTCTCCGATACCACCCTGGTGTAAAGGGCTGTTGTCAAAAGAAATGCTGTTGCTAATATTGACCGTTTCATTTCTCTACTTTCCCGTTGGCTTCTTTCAATTTCGAATCAGATAGTACCGTCATGCATTCAGGACGACAAGCCCGCCGAACGCTCGAGCTTCATCCCATCGCCCAGAAATGCCATAATATTGTCGACCTCCTCGTCGATATTCCCCAGCTTGCCGGCAATTTTCCACTCGAACATAGTCCCCCGTATCAAGGACCCCAGATACCGCGCCAGAACAGCGTCCGGAAGACTGCTCCGGATCGTGCCCTCCTGCCGCGCTCGTGCGATTATTCTTTTCATTGCCGCCTGCATCATTGCGTACAGATCCTTAAACTGTTCGGTACGGTCGGCATGACGTCGCTCGACCTCTTCTATCGATTTATCTTCGTGGGCCGCGGCTCGGAAATGTGATATTGCCAGCATAATCCCAAAGTGCTCCCCGACCAGAGTGAATATGGAGTGCACAATCGACCGGATACTCTCCCCCGCGTCGGCTCCGTCACGCTCCGCCTGCTCGATTTTCTCGAGCAGACGTTTATACTCACGTATGGCGAGACTAAGAAAAATCTCTTCTTTGTCCTGGTAGTAGTTGTAGAGCGCAGCCTTGGAGAACCCGGCGGATGCCGCAATATCCTCCAGTCTCGTCTCATGATATCCGCGCGCGCTGAACACCTGCAACGCGGCATCCAGGATGATATTCGTCTTAGCTTCTCGTACCGCCTGATCTCTTGCCGACCTAGCATTCATAGAATTGACTCCAAAGTCAGTTTTGTTACTGCGGTGTTAATATACTGATTCCTTCGTCAAAATGCAAGACAAAACATATTTCTAACAATACTTTCAGGTCGACCAATATGCCCGTGAACAAACTTCAACCCCGTGGTACGCCGGAAATGTTACCACATCCGATGCACTGGTATGCCGCTTATGCGCAGTATTCGGTATCGGACGCTCGACCGAGGCACAAAACCCGTTTTCCGGACCGGCCCTGTTTGAGAGACAACAATTGTACAAAAGTCCCCGACTATGTATTTTATGCCCATGAATATGTTTCCAGATAGCTTCAATGATCCGCGCGTACAAGAGGTCTTCGACAGAACCGAAATCCTCCGCAAACCAATTAGCGGAATTGTTTCCGGTTACCATGAACTGCCGTATGTAATGATTGCTCCCAAAGGAGAAGACTCCGGCGAGAGTGTGAAAATAAGCGGTAGAATCAGCGTTTCACCGAAATTTGTCATTTCTCCTCAGGCGCTGGGTGAAGCATTTGGGGATGTTTTCGACCCGGAAACATTCGAAAGCGATCTTCAAGGCAGAATGTTTTCTTTCGGCGGTCACCGCAAGCAATTGAAGGTGGCAAGCGAGTATTTCCAGAAAACCGAGTGCTCGGAACCTGCCGGCGACCTGGCAAACAGAACGCTCGATGAGCTTCTTCAGCAGGAAGACATCCGAACCGGCTTGATTCTGGCACCGAAGATCGAGTACTACCCTGTTTCGATTGATCGGTTTATTACGGAAATCACCGACCGAGAATTCCGGGTGTAGTTTCTTTTAGGCTTTTCGGCATTGCGGAAGTTGTGGTATACTGTTTGTACGATGGATTCCTGGACCCAAGACCGGAGGAACACATGTACGAACACCCACAATACCTCACTCCCGACGGATACCGTCGCGGCGGAGCCGGGCGGCTGAGCAAAAGGAAGCAGAAACCGACGGTACATACATGGCCTGACGAGACCGCTTCATCGAGAGCGCAGAAACTGCAGATACGAAGACGCCCCCCACAACGCGGTATCAGCGCGGAGGCGGCAAAACTGATTGCCGAGACTATCAAGATTATGCTTAGACAATAAGTGAGAGTAGATGTGGGTTTTCGGGTTCTATAGGTTTTTTGTCTCTGTCGCCGTTGGAATAGCGGCATACATCTTCACCGATTTCGGCATTTGGTTCGCCATCGGTATTGCCGTCCTGTTTCGGGCATTGTGGTTTGGCGTGGACCGGGCCCGGGAACGGCACCGGGTTGAGCGGGATTTCCAAAACCACATTCAGGATTTCAAAAACGGACTGGGCCCCTACGGTATTCGCCTGGCGAACAAGGCTGAGCGCGACTATCAAACGAGAAAATCGCTTTCCGAAGTCTTCACCCGAAATCCCCGCGAACTGGCTGCTACCGTCGAACAACTCGAGGTGATGGACACGCTTTTTCAGGCCGGAATGCGCCCCGAAGGAGATCAGTACCTTCTTCATGATCTAAAGCTGAAATACGGTCGAACGCGGCTTCAGAGCATAAAGAGTTCACACACACCCAAAGACCGGCACAACAGCGAGAAATGAGCCGGGAGGGTGAGCCACGGAACCTTGCGAGGAGGGTTTACCAACTAATTGGCTTCGTCAGAGTTGCGCCTCGTCAAACCAGCCTTTTACCTGCGCCACCTTGAAGAACACCTCGACTACCGCCGGATCGAACTGGCGGCCCTGTTCGCCTCGAAGACGACGAACTGCCTCACCTTTGCCCAGGCTGTTACGATACGGTCGGTTTGAAGTCATCGCCTCAAAGGCATCGGCGACATGTAGAATCCGTGCCCCCAACGGAATATCCTCCCCTTCGAGCCCCTCGGGATACCCGCTTCCGTCGTAGTTCTCATGGTGATACAGAATAAGCGAATAGAGCTCCCGCAGGAAGGGAACATCGCGCACGATATTGGCCCCGAGAGTGGTGTGGGTTTTCATTATGCCGTTGAACTCTTCATAGGTAAGGGGACCCGGCTTGTTAAGAATATACCCGGGGATCCCGATCTTGCCGATGTCGTGCAGGAGTCCCGCATCCCGCACAATGCCGATCCACCGGCTGTCGTCGCTGAACTCACCCGCAAGTGCTTCGGCGATATTCATCACATTCTCGGAATGGCCGTGAGTGTAGGTATCCTTCGCATCTACCGCAATTGCCAATGCTTTGATGGTGCGAATGTAGTTCTCTTTCATGTCGTTGTACAGGTTTGCATTGGCGAGTGCGATTCTTGTTTGACTGATAAGAGACGAAAGAAGAGAGAGCTTTTCCTCCCGATTCTCCAGATCACCGGCGGCGCCGCAGTAGAGAACACCAAAATTGAAATCTTCCCAGACTATGGGAACGATGTGACTATACACAGGCGTTTCAATGCTCTCGTCGACCGTATCTTCCTCGAGCAGCTTTCTATGTGTCACCCGTTTTGCCAGGACCTTGCTCTTGCCGGATTTGTTGTAGTGCTCTATAACCTCGCCTGAGATCTCGGAAAGCGCCTCGCGTGTCAGCGGCGCACGAGACCAGTAGAGAAATTCATGGAATCGTTTGCGGACAAGAAGGAATCCGAGGGTATCGATGTCGAAGTAGCGTCGAATGGTTGAAAAGAGGCTTCGTATGACATCCTTTTTCTCGATCAATCCCATAAGCTGTTCGGAATAGGTGCTGATCAGAGAGAGCTCGTCAAGCTTACGGTGAATGGAAGTGTACATGCCCGCATTTTTTACCGCAACACCAACCTGCGAGGCGAGTACACTCAGGGTGTTCATGTCGGAAACGTTAAACGGAGTCTCACCGGGGGGACGGTACAGGGCGACAACACCAAGGACATCGTTGTAAGCAACCAGCGGAGCCAGTAATTGAAACGAGGTCTCCGGGTTCTCTTCGAGATGAACCGCCCCTTCGGGATAACATGTCCTCCCGTTAAGCATAAGCGGCCGTGCATGATGCACTACCCATTCAGCGGCTCTGGTGTGCAGAACCCCGGAATGACCGTTCGAAACGCCGCTCGGCATTTTACTCCTGCCCGGCGGCACAAACTCAACATGTCCGTCGGTCCGATTCCGCACCAGCCGGATGCAGCCCGATTCGGCTCTCAGCACGCGGAGACAGGAGTCCAGCGCAATCCTGGGGAGCTCATCGAGATCATGGGTGCTGGTAAGCTTGGTGGCAATATCGTGGAGCGAGGCAAGGCTTGCCAGGGCTTTGTTTTCGCGAGTCAGCCGTGACGACTCCAGAGCCCGACTTAGTTTGTAATAGAGAAGGTCGAGCTGAAAAGGCTTAACGATGTAATCGAATGCACCATTGCGGACTGCTTCCAGTGCGGTATCCTGTTCCGGATGTCCGGTAATCAGGACAACCGGAGACCGGGATTCATCCGTGCGGATTTGCTTCAGTAACTCCATTCCGCCGAATTTCGGAATCCGCATGTCCGCAATCAAAGCCGCGGGCCCGTTTTTCAGGATTAGCTCAAGTGCTTCCGCCCCGGTCCGGGCAGCAAGTGTGGTATGCCCCTTGAGCCGAAGGTAATCCGACAGGGCCGCACCGAGAACTTGATCGCTCTCGGCAATGATTATCAGTTCTTTTGTTTGCTCAATCATCTATATATAGTATTATAACCCGCGCCGGTCGGTTCGACCATCTGCAGATGGATTCGACGTATTCTTCTCGTGCATGCCGCGCTACCAGATAATCTCAATCAGGCATTCGCCGGCGGGGGAAGCCTCATAACACGCCAATTTTGCCCGATATTGGTAGAATCCGTCGCGCTATTACAAATATGCGAGAATCGGTCAGCTTCCTCATTGTTGAAAACCGGAAAGTGGCAAGCCTGAATTCACAGAAAAATAAATTCAGCCGATATTCCGACCGGCGCCGTGTTGTTGAATGCTCCCTGAAATCCCAAGGTCTCGATGGTGAGTAGTGCCGAGGCCGATGGTTCTTCCACTCCGGCACTGCAGGCTGTGCCCTCGTCATCACGGAGATGTAGCCCGGGTTTCGCAGCCGACTCACGGCATTCTGCGTAAGCTGTTGCACGATCTCGACTGCGAAACTTGTGCTAGTGTGGCGACCGACAATTGCCAAGAATTAGTACGGGCGCGGTTCGGCTACGATTCGTTCGCGATACACCGGCAGGAGAAGTTACCACTCGGTCGCCATACTAATCGTATAGCTTCCTCCAAGGTCTGTTATAATGTAAGAAACATCAAAATTCATCAGTTTCTCAAACAATGAGATACCGCCGCCAAATGATGCATATCCCGAGTGAAGACCGGCTCGAAGAGCAACGACATCAAAAATCGCATATTCAAGCCCCAAATGCCCAAAGCGCAGAGCACTGAGTACCCCCTCATGCTCAGACCATGCCTCGGATTCAAAGTCGCTTCGAGGAGCCTTGCTCAAACGTGCACCGTCGTTATTCAGCAGATCCGCGGTACTTGCCAAGACAAGGACTCTCCCATAGATGTAGGGTATTTCCTTGCGATATCCAACCCCGATTCTGAGACGAGGCGCCTGATATTCGTCGTATTCACCCCAATAATTGTAGGTCGCAAGGCCGTCGAAAGTAATTCCGGCCCGTAGTCCGGACAGGGTGTGATCAAAAACGGCCCCTGCGTCGATTCCAAGACCATAGCCGTAAATGCTATTCACTTCCCTGTAGTCAGGATCCCATCCCGGGAGTCGAATGCGCAATCCATTCGCGGCAAGGCCCATCGAAATGTTGATATGGGGAGACAGGGCGATACGTCGGGAGTATGATGCACCAAGCCGCATTTCCGAAGCCGAAGTGATAATCACATCTTCTTCGCTGTAGTTCTGTGGATTACCGTCTTCGTCGGCAGGCATGTGCGCGTTAAACGGTATGTCGGGGTTATGCAAATACCCGAAATACAATCCTATTCCGTGATTTTCGTCGATTCTTGTAGTGTATGATCCGCCCGAGATGGAAAAAATGTTGCCGTGATACCCCGCATACGTCGCCTCCAGCCGAGCATCGGGTTCCAGCGCGGTAACCGCCGGATTACTCATTGGAGAAGCATCACGGGTATACACAAGATCGGATAGGGCCATTGACTGAGAACGCGGAAAGACAAACAGATCACGATTCACATCGCTGTACTGTGATTTTTCTGCTCTCACCGTGGAGATCAGAGTGAATCCGGCAACCAGGAGTACATGTATTCCAGATATTTTTCGCATAGTTCAACCGATCATTTCCAGGGTCGGAGCAGATGAACAATATACACGATTTCGGATCACACTCGCCGAGATCCGAAGCATTCCCATTCAGAAGCCGTCACAGCAGCTCGAGCCAAGTGAAGCAGACGGTTCTTACATATTACTGGCCCGGGAACCGGTACAACACACACGCCTTACGAATACGTATTGTTACAGCACTCTATTGGCATTGCGCGCATCGACTACGCTTCCCCGGCTCCATTTTTCCATCAAAATTTGAGCATAGCCTTGATAATGAGACTCCCCGGTGGTATTTTCTATTGCACTTGGGCGCATGGCTCAGTTGGTTAGAGCGCCGCGTTCACATCGCGGAGATCGCTGGTTCGAGTCCAGCTGCGCCCATTTCACCGCCTTCATGCCTCCCCTCCGGACGCCATGAGAAATTTATGACAAAGAGCCGGTACCTACGTTTCACTTTAGCGGTCCTGTTATTTCTCGTTCTTTCGCCGAACCTTTCAGCTCAAGACTGCTTTGTTCTGACCCAACCGACCTCGGGTACTACGATTACCTCCGAGGCCTGCACTCTTTCGGTAAGAGCCTGTGAGGATATTCGAGAGGTCGCATTCTCGGCGTTCGTCCCGGTTTCCGAGGACTCTTACGATACTCTCCTGCTCGGTACAATCTCGCGCCCTCCATTCAAGATGATCTGGGATATCGGTGACCTTCCCAATCGTCTTTTCTCCGGTGTAATCATATCGGCGGAAGCCACCTACCGCAACGGTGCCACCGAAGTACTCCGTCGCGAGGGTATATGGC
>CAZEMW010000024.1:2940-13756 GCA_964513105.1 uncultured Fibrobacterota bacterium | reverse complement strand
TTTCCGGCAATCGTTGATAAGGTGAAAGTGACGCTGGTGACCGATGCCGCCGAAGTGGAGAAGCGTCTGAGGGTCGCGAGAAAGGTGTACGACGAGCGGAACCGACGTCTGGAGAGCATGACCGACGATTCGGTGGATACTTTCTACTCGTGTTTGCTCTGTCAATCTTTTGCGCCCGATCATGTGTGTATTATCACTCCGGAGCGTCTCGGCTTGTGCGGGGCATATAACTGGCTCGACGGTCGCGCGGCATACGAGATTGATGAAACCGGACCGAATCAGCCGGTGAAGAAGGGCGAATGCCTCGATGAGGTCAAGGGGGTCTGGAGCGGGGTGGATGAGTTTGTGTACTCAAACAGCCACAAGACCGTGCAGAGTTTCAGTGCCTATTCCATCATGGATCGGCCGATGACCAGTTGCGGATGCTTCGAGGTGATATGTGCCTATGTACCGGAGTGTAACGGGATCATGGCGGTAAATCGTGAGTTCCCCGGAGATACGCCGGTGGGAATGACGTTTTCCACTCTGGCGGGAACGGTTGGAGGAGGTCAACAGACCCCGGGATTTATGGGGATAGGGAAAATGTTCCTGGCATCCCGGAAGTTCATCTCGGCCGAAGGAGGACATCGGCGTCTGGTGTGGATGCCCAAAGAGCTCAAGGATGCGCTAAGAAGCGATCTTCTCAAACGTGCCGAAGAACAAGGCGACCCCGATTTGCTTGACAAAATCGCCGATGAATCCGTGGCAACCGACCCGGAAGCAATCCGTGCCCACATGGAAAAAGTGAGTCACCCCGCGCTGAAGCTCGAGGATATGACCACGCTGGTGGGAGCGGTCGAAGACGATAATTCATCCGATGGAATACCGACAACGGAACAAACGGCCGACACCTCGAGTGCGGCGGATAAGATAAACGATGAGGAGGATGATGTGCGGATCACTCCTGAATTGGAGGCGCTGATAGAGCAGAAGGTGGCCGAAGAGCTGCAGAAGCGCATGGCAAACCTGGGCGCCGCCGATCTCACAACCGTAAAGAGCACTACGGGGGAGGAACCCTCCGTTACCACGGAGCCCAGGAAACCGTCGGCTGCTGAGAAAATCTCCGCGGTGACATCCTTCACCGTACCGAAAGAGAAGTACGACAATGCCGTATGGGAGGTCACTCTCGGGGCGACAAAGGAACAGGGCGGTACTCGGGGCAAAACGGTGACTGTGGGCGGCGCTACGGCTATGCCGTTTCACTCATGGGAAGGGGAAACGAAGCATCGTCCGCTGGTTGCGATGGAAGTGTTTGATGTCGTGAGTGAGAAATATCCTAAGGTTCTTCGAGACATTTACGGCGACGTTCTCTCCAACCCTGGAGAAATGGCGAAAAGGTGTGTCGATGAACATGGCGCGGAGCTCATCAGTGTACGTCTCGACGGTACTCATCCCGAGAAGGGAAATCGGTCGGCTTCGGAAGCGGTGGATGTCGTGAAGGCGGTATTGGAGGCAGTTGATGTGCCTCTCATCGTAACCGGACACAGTCACTATGAGAAAAACAATGAAGTTCTCAAAGCCGTGGCCCAGGAATGCACCGGTGAACGACTGCTCCTTAACTGGGTTGAGCAGGACAATTATCGCACCGTTGCCGGAGCAGCGCTGGCCTATGGGCATGTGGTAGTGGCCCAAAGCCCGATTGACGTGAATATCGGCAAGCAACTGAATATTCTCCTCGGCAACATGGACCTCGGCAAGGATCGCATCATCATGGATCCGATGACCGGAGCGGTTGGCTATGGGATTGAGTATACCTATTCGGTGATGGAGCGTATCCGCTTGACCGGACTCAATGGCGATTCGATGCTTGCGGGCCCGATGATTGTTTCTCCGGGTTTTGAGTGCGCCAAGATAAAGGAGCTGAAGGCATCGAAAGAGGACTTCCCGGAATGGGGTGAATTGTCGAAACGAGCGGCCGTCTGGGAGCTCAGTTCGGCAATATCGCTTCTCTATGCGGGAGCCGATATCCTTATCATGTACCATCCGGATGCGGTAGCGAGTTTGAAAAAAACGATAACGAATTTGATTGACAAATAGATCGGTGTTTCACCGGTCGGAAGGGTGATCCTCCGACCGAGCGATTCATCGAGGATATGTTGGGAGAAATCATGGCCTTAACCGGTTTGCAAATTCAGAAATTATTGCCAAAGACGAACTGCAAGGAATGCGGATCGAATACCTGTCTCGCGTTCGCCATGAAGCTGGCCTCGAAGAAAGCCGAACTTTCGTTGTGTCCGTATGCCTCCGATGAGGCGATACAGGTGCTTGGGGCGGCGAGTGAACCACCGGTACGAGCGGTTTCCCTGGGGAAGGAAGGCGCGGTAAAACTCGGCGAGGAAACGGTGTTGTATCGTCATGAAAAGACTTTTGTCAATCAGACGGCACTGGCGGTGAAGGTGCACGACGACGATCCCGAGAAAAAGCTGAACGAAACACTGGTCGCGGTTCGTGAGTATGTGCTCGATCGAGTGGGGGAAACCATTCCGGTCGATATGGTGGCCGTAGAGAATCGGAGCGGAGAAAAAAGCACCTTTGTTGATGCGGCCAAGCTCGCGCTGAAAATGAGCGGGAAACCGTTGGCACTCATTGGCTCAAATGCAGACAACCTTATTGCCGCGGCCGAGGCGATATCCGGAACGGGGGCTCTGCTGATGAGCGCGGATGCCTCAAGCGCAGACAAACTGCGGGAAGTCGCAGCTGCTCACGGGCATGCATTGGCCGTCACCGGCGAAACACTCGACGACATTACCGCCACTACGGCAAAACTCAAAGATAACGGCTTTAACAATATTGTCGTTCAGTTTGCCTCCGAAGGGGTATCCGAAGAGTATCAGGTAAATTCCGTGGCGCGTCGTGCGGCACTGAAGGACAATGTAAAACCGCTTGGCTATCCGTTCGTACATGTCGTGAAGGAAGGCGATATGCTGGATGGTACCGTGGAAGCGGTTACCGAAATCTGCAAATACGGTGGCGTCTGCATTCTGCCGGAATTCGAACCGGCACAGATGTCCGCCCTGATGACTCTACGGCTGAATATTTACACGGATCCACAGAAGCCGATTCAGGTTGAGCCGAAGGTCTACCCGGTAGGAGAGCCGACTGAGGATTCTCCGATGTTTGTGACCACGAATTTCTCGTTGACCTATTTCATGGTGAGTGGTGAGATCGAGAACAGCGGCATGAGTGCCTGGCTGGTGGTACCCGAATGCGAAGGCATGAGTGTGCTGACGGCCTGGGCCGCGGGAAAGTTCAACGGCATGAGTGTTGGCAAGTTCGTTAAGGAATCGGGAATCGAAGATCGTGTCAAGAATCGCGATATTGTCATTCCAGGCTATGTGGCACAGATAAGCGGTGACCTTGAGGAGAGTTTACCCGGATGGAATGTACTGGTGGGGCCACAGGAAGCCGGTGATATCGAGAGCTTTGTGAAAGCTCGTTTCGTATAGGAAACAGAGAGGTACTTGCCGATCGCATGCCCACGGTACGTTTCGAACCCTCCGGCACAAAGATAACCGCATCTCACGGCTCCATTCTGCTCGACTGCGCCCGTGAGGCGGGGGAGCCGATCGAGTCTCCCTGTGGTGGTCGCGGGGCATGTGGAAAATGCCGCGTGCGCGTCGTTTCCGGTGCGGTGAATCCCGGCGATTTCGGTGCGTTGACGAAAGAACAGGTTGAAGACGGACAGGTACTTGCCTGCAAAGCAACCGTGCTCGACACCGACCTCGTAATTGATACCCGATGCGGGGGGTCGGTCAAGACGGCAATGAGAGCCGATCGGGCAGAGGATGCCCACCGAATAGACCCCGATCTATTCCCCGGGGCCAACGACTGTGTTCCTCTTGTGCAAAGCGTTATCCTGGAAGTTCCCGAGGCGCTGCCGGACGAGGGACTGTCGGATCTCGACCGCCTTATCCGCGCCATGAAAGAGAGTGTATCCTTTGAGTCTTTCGATATGCCTCTTACCATCATGCAGTCGCTTCCCCATGCCCTCAGAGATGAAAACGGCACCGTGACGGTAACGTATGCGCTTGAGGACGACGGAGCACGGGTGCGATTTGTTCGTGTTCTTTCGGGAGAGAAAAAGTCGGATACCTACGGAGTCGCGGTTGATATCGGGACCACCACCATTGCGGTTCGTCTGGTACGGCTCTCCGACGGGGAGCTTATGGCAGAGCAAACCGACTATAATGCGCAGGTATCCTGCGGACTCGATGTCATAAGCCGGATCGATTATACGAGAAAGCCCGGCCGCCTGAAGGACCTTCGTTCCCGGGTAGTCAAAACGGTAAACGATCTCCTGACCCGTTGTACTTCGGCCGCCCGGATCCATTCGGATTCTGTGTTGGCGGTCGTGGTTGCCGGGAACACGACAATGATTCATCTGTTCCTCGGTATCGATCCGGCCCACATACGGTTGGATCCCTACGTTCCGGCTCTCACCGAGGTCCCTCCGTTCCGATCGCATGCTTTGGGGCTTTCTGTTTTTCCGGAGGCCGAAGTGCGGACGGCCGATAATGTCGGGAGTTACCTTGGAGGAGATATTACCGCCGGGCTTTTGTGCACCGATTTCGCTCGGGAGTCTGAAGAAATCGGGTTGTTCATCGATATTGGAACAAACGGAGAGCTGGTTGTCGGAAACAGCGATTTTCTGATCGGATGCGCGTGCTCTGCTGGTCCGGCATTTGAGGGCGGGGGGATTGAGAGTGGTATGCGGGCGGGGCTGGGTGCTATTGAACGTGTCTCTGTCGATGAATCCGGTAAGACAACCTGTTTTACAATTGGAGAAATTGCGCCTATTGGGATTTGTGGATCGGGAATGATTTCCCTGGTGGCCGAGCTGTTTCGCAAGGGACTGCTCGACCAGGCGGGGCGTTTGAATCGCGAATCTTCTGCGGTAAGCCGCAAGGACGAGCGCAATGCGCGGTTCGAGCTGGTACCGACTTCTGAGAGCGGGACCGGTGAGCCGATCGAGATCGCCGAAACAGAAATCCAGAATCTGATTCGCGCAAAAGCTGCCGTGTATTCAGCCTGTGCGCTTGTTCTGAAGCAGGTCGAAATGGGCTTTGAAGACCTGTCCGTGTTCAATATTGCCGGCGGATTCGGGAGATATCTCGATGTGCACGATGCGCGCACTATCGGGCTCATACCGGATTTGCCGGAAGAGAAATTCCGCTTTCTCGGAAATACTTCATTGGTCGGCGCGCAGATGATGCTGCTTTCCGAAAGACACCGCAGGCTGCATAAGCGACTCGCACGGCGAATCACCTATCTTGAATTGAATACCGATCCCACGTACATGGATCAATACACCGCAGCACTTTTCCTTCCCCATACCGATGTACGCCAATTCCCGTCGGTGATGCGGCCGAACGGAAACCACCTTTGAATGCAGAGAAAGAAGATCAATCCCGCATAGCTACTGCACGCCGGGCCGGGCTTCACGAGACAATGAAAACAGAATCCTGGTCGCAGTGTCTCGCGAACACAAGGCGGTAAGCTTAATATCCCCCCGTTTCATACCAAGGTCGACCAGTCCGGCTATGAAACGCTCCTGCGCTCCCGGCGGAAGAAATATGGAGTGTAAACCTTCGAGCTGGTTGTGATTTCGTGCATGTCGATAGTGATATGACCGCCGACAAAGCTCTTCCTCGACACGGTTCGCAAGCAATCGAACATGCGACTCGGTAACATCAGACGAATCTTCTACAAAGAGCACGTAACCGATTTTGAATGGCGCCGATTGGTCATTCGGCTCAGGCATCAGTGGGGCAATAACAGAAAATTTCAGACTGAGGCCAAGGTGTTTCACTGTTTCATTGAGAATGGCGGAAACGAATTCCTCCGAGAGTTTCTCTCCGACAAGGTCGCAGAAGGATGACTCTTTGGCAACGAAACGAATCCCCGGGGTACGACCGATTCCCTTTTCGATCTCGACAACATCTCTCAGGCGGTATCGGTACAACCCCCCGCCGTTGGTAAGGATTACCGAGTATCTCTTCCCCGGCTTGATTTCCCAGAGTGGTTTGACCGCACCGTTCGACTCATCCACAAACTCCATCACATGAGAGCGAACCGCGGCGGTTTGGCGACCGAACAACGGGAAGGATACTATCCCTTCGGTTGCGATCAGTCCTTTGGGTTGAATGACGGCGCGGGGAAAGATCGCGCGAAGGCGACGAACTGCATGAGCAGAAGTCCCGCCGGCCCAGCAGCTAACCACGGTGAGGCCGGGCCAGATGCGAGATCCATATCCTGAATGGGATGTGTCAATAATCGACAGCTGTCTTGCGCGACGGTCGTTCATCCCAAGGTGTCTTTCGAGCGTTGACCGTATATCGTCCGAAATGTGAAGCCATCCGGGGAATCTTCCCGTTCGTAAGGTTTCCAGCAGCGACGGGTAGAGATCATCGAGCTTGCCGAGCATAATGGTGAGAAAACTCGGGTGCCAGATTGAGAGTAACCCAAGACGGTTCGCTTTCAGCAGGAATGTCAGAGTGACGAACTCGAAAGTTCCGGCGTCATGCAGATGGCGGACTTCGCCGGGAACCGCCATAAGCATTTCAGCCACGGCCCGTTGGGCGGCGGTGAGGTATTCGGCATCGGAATCAAAGCCGATCGGGACAGAACTGCCGACCTGTTCGGCGGCGGTGTTTGGAGAAATAGACCAATAATGACAGCTAAAAAAGAGCCGGGGATATTGAATGAATAGCGCCCCGATCCAGGGAGAAATCGCGGCCTGAAACCGTTTCTGCAACTCGGCCGTGTAGGGGACATATTTCGATCCTCCACTTGAGCCTGAGGTCGGCTCCAGTAGTCTCACCTTTTCGGTCGTCAGAACGTTTTCCTCGCCGTACATGATACGTTTTACATACGGTTCCAGATCGGCATAGTCCGTAACCGGCGGCGGTATTCCAAGTTGGTTGAGATAGTACGATGAACGGTTTGCGTGGTAGGTATTTTGGGAAAGCTTATTCTGAGTGAAACGTGGGAAAAAGGAAGCTACAACATACGAAAGTAAACCCGGAATGCAGGAAATAAACCAGAGCAGATTGGCCGTGAAAAGCTGCATGATCTTCATCGTTCTACCCTCAGGCCGTGACCGGTGCCACAGTCGGATAGTTACCGGTGCAGGAACATCCGACAACACTTCGAGGCTGTAAAGGAACTTCCCATATTACTCGGGCGGTGCGAATTACACGACGAGCCGGGGCGCTGAAGTTCTCTCCGGTAAGCGGAGCTATGCAGGTGAGTTCATCACCGCGTGCATACCCAGGGTTGCTTTTAAGGAAAAAACTAACATGAGGATCTTTGAGGCATCTTTCGGGTACGGTTGCCAGCGGTGCACATAGTCGGTCCTTAGCGTCACCGAACTTCACCAACCCATCTGATGGACAGTAGTTTTCCTTGAATTTGCGTCGACCCACGAAATCGAGCAGCCTGCGGTAAAAAAGCGGAGTTTCCCGGTTCCATACCGGATAGAACTCATGAAAGAATGTCGGAAGGAACCGGTACGTCCGGTAGCCTTTGGATATCAGAAACCAGTAGAGGTCCGCGTTCTTCTCCTGTTCGAGCAGGCGGAGAACGAATCGGCCGAATGCGCCGGCAATTCCGCCGCTTTGCCAGAACTTCGGGTCAACAACCGTATCCCCGCTGAACAGGAAAATAGTCTGGCGATCTCCCATCGTATGGTATATAAGCTGTATGGTGCTGAAACCGTGAAGATCGTCGCATTCGTCATGCAAGAGTATTACGTAATCTTTCTCGAAAAGATCACTCATGAAGGTGCCCTCACGGACGTTATCGAAATGGGTCCGCTGAAGATTGAACATCTCACGGCTTCTGTCTTTGCTGATCTGTTTCGAACCGGTAATAGTGGCGGTTAGCGGCATAGTAGTATTCCATTAAAGCATTGACGATTCAATGTGTGGAACTGTGGAAACGTTGAATGCTGTCTCGGGGACAGAATTCCAGGATACTGAATACAAACGGCTGTGGTAATTCATTTTTGGTACCATTGTTGGCATGCCGAGAAGCGGATCCTTTTCATGTTGCGAAAAGACAAGAAATGCGCATCCTTTGGAGAATGCCAGATTGCACGCCGAAGAGATAAGCCGTCGAAACGTCCGGTGATCATGGTCACGAACACAGCAGAATGCCAGGTGAGCCGTCGGCAACAGGTTCCCCGGCGACGGCAGAGGACGAAATCCGGCGGCCGACATCGGGATGTTGAGGATGGGACGGAGGCCGGATAAAAGTGGCGAGTATCCCGTGATGAGGTGTTGCTTGCTGCTGCGCTGATCCCAGACAGCGGCAATACCCACTATGTAGCCGTCCCTCCGTGCTACCACGAAATCGTTTGCCGTTAATCCACGTAGTCGATCCGTACCGAACATTGATTGTTTGATGCAAGGAAAAAACTGTCGTTTGGCTCCTTCGGTATGCAAAAAACGACAGTATTCCAGGAGTTCTTCTTCTCTACCCCGGTGAACACTCTCGGGCGGAACCGGTGAAAAAAACGATCGTTTTCTCAGGGGAATAGCAGAGGTGGTTATTCGTCCGAGGTCGTTGTATATGGGCATACCCGCTCTGCCGCCGGTAAGAATTCTTCGGGCGTGGTGATTGTCTTCGAGTATAGTGGTGAGGTGCAGGGAGCTTGGATTATCGATCGCGAGTTTGCGCAGAAAACGGTATCCCCGGGCAAGGAGTAACCCATTGCGATACTCCTTGCGAATCCGCAAACCGGAAAGATAGGCAATTTCTCGAGGTGTCCCATCCAAATACATACGCCGAACGCTCCGAACTCCCATGCCGATAATATGCGTATCATCCTTATACACAAAAAGATCGTAGCGGTCTCCATCGAGAGCAAGCGATTCGAAAACCGAGGGATGCCTGCAGTAGGCAAGCTCAACGGCTCCCGGCATTGGCGTGTCGCGAAGGAGTTGATTCAGTGCGGCATCGCAGGAGGTATCGGTTAGCAGTATCGGTTTCATGAGCACAGACACTCCTGTCGCCCTTTCGTGGCGGGTGCCGCCGTCGTGATCCGCTTTTCAACCGGAACTCCCGGAATTCCGAATGGAAGTCCCTGGCGGCGAAGCACATCTTTCCGGCCGATAAAACTCTGGCTGAAGTAAATAAGAGTTTTTGCCAATGAGGAACAATTCGATTGAATGTTGGAGGCTCGATAGAGTACCGAGAGAGGACTATAAAGCTTTCTCCGGTAGGTAAGGCATGTTTCAGCGAGAGCGTGGGGAGATAACTGCCGGGGCTCAAACACCACTTCCCCAAAGGTGCGCTTCTCCGACAGCCACCATTTATGATCCCGGAGAGTGCCGTCCGACACCAGGCGCCGGTACAAGGGAGTCCCGGGAAAGGGAACCAGATGATTGAACGCGGCGAAGAAGAATTTACTCCTTTTAGCAAATGCCAGTGTTCTCTCGAATGCGTCCGTCGTGTCGCCGTCGTATCCGAATACAAAGGTCGCGTATACACCAAGTCCCGCTTGCCGCAAAGTGGCGGCCGCCGAATCGTAGTCACCCATTGAATAATTGATTCGTTTACCCATTGCAGTCAGATTATCGCGGTTGAGCGATTCAAATCCTATGAGTACACCGGCGCATCCACTCTGTTTCATCAGCGACATCATTTCCGGGTCTCGCGCCACATTCAGGCTGACCTGGCCAATCCACTGTACCTTAAGAGGAATCAGAGCCTTCAGCAGCGTAACCGTCCTGGCGCGATCTACCATTATGTTGTCGTCGATGAAGAAAACAAACCGGTTTTTTCGGTTCTCGATTTCGGTGACCACCTCGTCGACGGGGCGAGGAAAGTATTGTTTTCTGAAAAATGGACTAATGGAACAGAATTCACACGAAAACCGACATCCGCGTCCGGTTTCAATCAGCGTGACTCCGGTGTATCCCTTGTCGGCATAAATTGTGCGATCGGGCAATACGCCGGAAAAGGAGTTGTCTTCACTGGTATACCGTTGCGCAAGCCTGCCGTTTTGGTAGTCGGACAGAATCCGTGGCCAGGTGTCCTCAGCCGACCCAACGGCAACGCACTCGGCGTACTGCTCGACCTCATTGGAACACAAGGTAGCATGGAATCCACCCATTACTACGGGGATCCCCCGCCGACGGTATTCACCGGCTATTTGATAGGCCCTGCGCGAGGTGTATGTTTCTACATTCAGGGCAACAAGATCGGTACCGGTGTCGTAGTCGATCGGCTCCAGTCGATCGTCGAAAAATTCACGAGTTATGTGTTCCGGTGTCAGCGCCGAGAGCATCGCAATCGCCAGGGGCTCCATCAGCCACCCTTTCACGTATTCGTTGCAGTCCGGCTTTTTACCCACGCAGGGCATAATAAGGGTTACTTTCATTGTGTATCCTTTCCGTTCCCGAGATGCATACCATGCTTTTTGTAAACTTCGCTTCTGAAGAGCAGGCTGTATTTCAGGTAGAGTCCTATCCGGAATATGCTTCGCATGTTGGTCCGAACGTCAAGCATACGTTTTGCAATAGAAATGGGGCTGTTGAATCTCCTGCGAGCATTATGGCAGACTTCCGTGAGGCGGTCGGCGGTCATGTGCCTGGGCTCGATTGCTGCATAGTTGAAACGATAGGCCTCATGGAGCCACCATGCGCCGTCATACAGCAGCCTGTCTTCCCGGGCCATCTTTCCGTAGAGCGGGGTTCCGGGGTAGGGGAGGAGAATATTGAATGCTGCAAAGGTGAATTTCTTTTTGATTGCCCAGGCCACCGTGTCCTCGATG
>CAZEMW010000024.1:0-2930 GCA_964513105.1 uncultured Fibrobacterota bacterium | reverse complement strand
TGTCATGGTCGTGTCCGATGGTAAATGCGGCCCATATCTGGAAGCCATGATCTTTCAGCGTTTTAATCTGATTCTCGTACCGCGAAAAGTTGCGGACGTTCGTGTGCTTGTTCATTGATTTCAGATTACGGTAAACAATGGACTCAAAGCCGCAGACGAATCCAAGGCAACCGCTCTTCTGCATGAGCCTGAGCAACGTGGGATCGTCCGCGACATCTATACTCACCTGAGTCACCCATTGTACCTTGCATTCTTTGAGCTTTTGTAACAAAACGCGCGCCTTCGGACGGTCGGCGGTGAAGTTGTCATCTACAAAGAAAAGCAGTTTGCCGCATCGGGATACCTCCTCGAGAACCGACTCGGTTGAGCGGCATACATGTTTTGAGGAAAAGTAGTGTGCAGTCGCACAAAAGGAGCATGAATGTGGACATCCCCGGGAGAATTGCAGAAGTGAAACCGGCAGGTATCCTTTGCTCGCAAAAAGGTCTCGCCGTGCGGCGCCGCACTTCTGGGGAAACGGACCTTTGCGGGGGCTTCCATTGTAGCGTGGCTTCAATCTGTTGTTGCGTGCGTCTTCGATTACCTGCGACCATCCCCCTTCGGCATCGCCGATGTAAACGCTGTCGCAGTGCCGACGAACTTCGTCGGGAATAAGCGTCGGATGCATCCCGTCCATAACGACCGGGACACCACGGGAACGGTATTCACGGGCGATTTCGTATGACCGTTTAGCCGTAAATGTCTCTATCGTCAAAGCCGCAAGATCGGTGGAAACATCATAATCGATCGGTTCACAGCGATCATCGTAGAATGAGACCTCGACATCCGCAGGTACCATGGCGGCGAGCACGCCGATATTCAGGGGCTCCATTCGTCCGGTGTCCCGATAGGGGCCGTGGGCCAGAGTGCCCATATTTGGTTTGATAAGCGTTACTCTCATAAGGAATGACCGGTTTTGCGGCGAATTTCGGCACGCGACACGAGATTGGCGGCGAGATACAGAATAGCATTCATTGCACTCCGGCTGTTCGTCTTACGGTCGGTGAGCCGATGCAGAATACTCCCAATACGGTTGAACTGCTTCCTTGCCCGTATGGTAGCCGAGGGGGTCAGTCCCTTAAGCACCGCGAACACCAGCGGTTGCATTGCATCCCGAGAGCGGGTCGGGGCGAAATCTGGGTTGATAAATGCTATGTTCATATGTTGCTGCCTGATCAGGGGCGTGATTCTATGCGGAAAGTGCATACGATATGGGAGTTGACGGAAGAATACGGTGGTTTTCATTTTCCAGTCGGGAGATGTACAGTCGATATGCCAGGTTACCGACGAACACAACCGGCGCGGACTTGGAGAAACGGAGTGTTCGTCGGGCTATCGCTTTCAGGCCGAAGGTTCGTTTGTAAGCGCGAATAAAACCTCGATCGAGGTCTGTCGGAGACATCTTTGCCGGTTGAATAACCACATGCTGTGTATCGTAGTGCTCCCATCGGGTATGAAGCAGCCTGCCTTGCGCCCGAAGCTTCCTGAATCCGGGGGTTCGCGGGTACGGGGTGTACAGTGCGTAGCGGGGGATATCGATTTTGAGTTCCTCGACTGCTTCCACGGTGTTGTCGAACACTGCGGGGTCGTCGTGGTCAAATCCGAAAATGAAACATCCCTGAATGGCAATTCCCGCCCGGTGAAGACGATCGCAGAGTACCGTGTAATTTTCCCGGTTGTTGTACCGTTTGTGCATTCCGTAAAGAGTGCTGTCGGTTACCGACTCGAATCCAATGAGCAGGTAGCGACACCCCGCGCGACCCATTAGCTGAAGCATTTCTTCGTCGGTACCTATTTTGCTGGTGCACAGCCCGCCCCACTCCTTGTCACACGACTGCAGTGCGGTGAAAAGCTCGAGGGCGTAATCCCGATCCTCGAGCAAACTCACGTCGTTGAACGCAAAACGCCGTCCCGGCAAACTCCGAATCTCGTCGACAACCTCCCCAACCGGACGAACCGACCATCCGAATCGTGCCGCATTTACCGAACAGAAATCACAGCCGCCGCGGCACCCTCTGGTGGCAAACACTGTCTGTGGCATTGCATACGCCCCCGGCGCTTGGAGGTCTCTGCGGGGCACCGGCAGTTTCTCGATGCAGCCGTGTTGGTCGTCATAGCGGGACCGTAGTTTTCCGCCCGAAAAATCCCGCAACAAACGCGGCCAGGTTCGTTCCGCGAATCCGGTAACCACGGCATCGGCATGCGCGGCGGCTTCCTCGGGACAGAGCGAAACGTGTACGCCTCCCAGCACAACGGTGCAACCGGCAGCTCGGAAACGGTCGGCGAGATGATATCCGCGGGTTGAAGTCCCGGTGAGAATACTGATGCCGACCAGATCCCAGTGGGTCTGAGAGGGAAGATCGGACACGCTTTCATCGACAAGAGTAATCTCGGCACACAACTCCGGAGGAGCAAGGGCCGCAAGCATGGTGAGCGTCAGGGGCGCTTCCCGAAAAGAGATTTTCTTTCCTCCCACACTCAAACGATGAATGTTGGCGTCGGGCATAATAAGCAGTATTCGCACGTCGGGCTCCTTGGCTCAGGTGTTCGGCGAAAGATGATAACAAAGCGTGTGCCGGCAGGTAGTGTCATCGATAAGCCATTGATATACAATAATATAGATAGGTTCTGCCTTCGGGCGCTGTGTACATCGGTTGTACGCTGTGGTCCAAAGAATGGACAGGGCGAGGCCGAACCAGGTGCTTTGAGCTGTGACGCATTCTGGTGTGGCTTATGACAATATATATACCTCCTTGGGTGACGAGCTGATAGGTCTACGATACCGATTGTGCACGCAGGTAGATGCGGAAGCCGTCGGGCGGTATTTTAGTAAGGTGCACCCTGGATTACTCGTAGTTTACAGCAAGGGGTATCATGTCGAAAACCGAAGC
>CAZEMW010000023.1:6449-13856 GCA_964513105.1 uncultured Fibrobacterota bacterium | reverse complement strand
AAACTCCACCTATTTGAGCTCCTTGAGCATACCGAAATGATAACAACAGAATGCCGCTAGAAGGTCTGTCGTGGTATGCACTGCTGCCCGTGAAAGGTTCTGAAGTTCCTCCGGGATAGTCGCGCCGCCGCTGTTGAGATACTGTACGACTGCTAGGGGGACCGATCGGTTCTCCTTCCCATGGGGTGAGCAGGAGGGGCAAAGGCACATGCCGCCCGAGATATCGATATAGGCCGAACTGCAACTTCCCAGATCGTGTCCACATTGCCCACATCGTCGGGTATCAAGCGCAAACCCGAGTTCCGCGGCAAAACTTCGATAGAATCGCCAGAGAAGGTATGGGTTGCTTTCGTTGCCGCGACGTTGTTCGAGTGCGGAGAGGTAGTTTCTTACGAGCGCGAACAACTCCGGGTGTGGTTCGGTGGAGGTGACGGCTCCGAGTACCATTTCGAAAGCGGCATCGCGCAGCGCGCTCTTGACCAGGTGGGCCCTGGTTCCGGGGTAGAAGTTCAGAACCCCAACTCCGCTGATCGTGAACAGGTCCCGTCCGGGTGTCATATGTATGACAGTCTCAATTAGAAAGCCTCTCTCGAAATGGGAAGAGGTATTCTTTGCGCGCCTGACCCCCTTTGCGATGGTGTGCACAAGGCCTTCAGTTTCGGTAAGAAGGTAGGCTATACAGCTGGATTCCCGATAGGGAAGCGTGCGTAGCACAATTGCTTTTGTTTTGACTGCGCCCATTTGAGTTCCACTGTCGGGCTTTCCGCCGAAAACCCCCGTCGGTTGGTTCACGCGGGACGTCGCGTTTCGGGGGCGTAAGCGCGATTAATCCCGTGGGTCGGGAGCCTTGCGTTTACGAATGTTAAGCCAGTTGAATTTCTTCAGATGTTTCGGAAGCTCGTACATCGGGTCGGTTTCTTTTATGGTGTCCGAGTTCACCATTCCGGCCGACATTACCAGTTTGACGGCCGTTTCGACCGACATGTCGAGTTCTACCACTTTTGAGGTGGGAAGGAACAGAAGAAAACCACTGGTGGGGTTTGGTGTGGTCGGGACAAAAACGCTTACCATATCGACCCCGACCTTCCTTGGTATTTCTCCGCTGGTGTGGGACGTGACAAATCCGATACAGAATGATCCTTCTTTAGGATACTCCAGGAGTACCGCTTTCTCGAACAGGCGCTTGTTTGTCCCCGCCACCGCATCGACAATCTGCTGAATACCCAGATAGATCTTGTTCATGAGAGGGATATTGGCAAATATCGCATTTCCCGTATCGATGATCATCCGCCCGAAATAGTTCTTTGCGAGAAGACCGGTCAGGAAAGCGATGGTGAGAACGACGAGGAGTCCCACCCCGGGAAACCAGTTCTTGGAGATTAGGTTGTCTACCGTCGTTAGGAGCCACTTAATAACGAAAACAGTCGCTCCCAACGGGATAATCAGCAGAAATCCGGTAATGAGGTTATTTCGGAACTGGCGAAAGATCTTCGTAACCATTGTCTATTCGTCGTCCTCCGTGAATATGTATACCCGTTCGTTGTCACGGGCCATGCCGAGTTTTTCCCGCGCAATCTTTTCTATATAGGCGGTATCGGATTTCAGGCGTTCAATTTCAGTGCGGAGAGAATCAATCTCTTCATCGAGCTGCTTCATTTCCTGCTGCATCGCCCGGGTTTTCCGATGAAGACCATAAACTGCAATGAGTCCGTCTTTTCCGGTAATGAAAAAATAGACGAACGCAGCCGCAACCACAAAGAGCGCAATCCGACCTAACCGTTTTTTCATAGTCGCACGTAGTGTTGTCCGGCCAATTGAGTTATAAACCCTTTCAGCTCGAGATTCAGTAGAAATCCAAACAGATCGGCGGGAGAATGGCCGGTTTGTTCGGCAATTCCGTCGGGATTGAGTGGGGTGTCGGTGAGTTTCTCCAAAATACGTTGTTCCTGCGAACTCAGGGTTTCGATCGGGGGGAGTGTCGCTTTCGGCACCAAACCGTTTATGGGACGAGGAAGCATAGGCATCTGAAGATTTTCCAGCACGTCTCTTCCGGTGCGAACAGGAACTGCGCCCTGGGTAAGGAGTTCAAAGGTACCGTCGCTCATACGAGAGAAAATAGAACCAGGTACCGCAAAAACCTCTCTGCTCTGCTGTACTGCATAATTGGCAGTGATCAGACCTCCGCTCTTCTTCCCGGCTTCGACAACGACAACTCCCGCCGACAATCCACTAATAATACGATTGCGTCTTGGAAAATTGCGGGCTTCGGGAAAAATACCCGGTGCAAACTCGGAAACAATGCACCCACCGCGGTCCAGGATCCGTTCGGCAAGTTCTCTGTTTTCCGCGGGGTAGATTCGATCAATGCCGCATCCGAGTACGGCCGTCGTTACCCCTTTTTCGGCAAGACACGTTTCATGGGCAATGGTATCTATGCCTCGCGCCAATCCGCTTACGATCATTAATCCGTTTCGCGTCAATTCCGACGTCACCGTTTCGGCCGCCTTTTCACCATAGCGAGTCGGTCTTCGGGTGCCGACCACACCGACTCCGGTCTTTTGGAAGCCGGCCGAAGATCCCCGAGTGAACAGAATCGGGGGTGGGGCGAATATCTCCCGGAGAACTGAGGGGTACCGCCGATCTTCAAGAGTAACAACCTTGGCACCAGACTCTTCCACACGTTTAAGAATCAGTTCCGCCCGCGCGTGCACCCGACTCGATTTCAAAGCGTCGGCGATACGGGGCGAAACGATGCCGCTTTTTTCCAGTTCGCTGGACGACTGTTTCAGTATTTCTTCAGGTGATCCGTAACGTGTAAGCAGGCGATTGATCGTGACCGGGCCGAGGCCGTGGACTTCATTAAGGACAATCCAGGGAAGGGGCATAGTATATCTCCGCGTGTGCGACTACTTGTGACTGACGCTCTCAACCCCGGAAAGCGCGCGAAACGGGTGCCGGGGTCAAAACCATTGGACTTTGGGCTTTATTCATCGAACACCACCCAGGTCGGAGACAAAAAAATGATCGCCGTGATCCCGGGGGTAAATGCTAAAATAATTTCGGGAAAGAACGAGAAAAAACCAGAGTTGGGAAAGATTCGGAAAAGCCCTTGAACCGATATTTCCGCAGACCGGCGGTTTGAGTGAGCTATTCGGAATTTGTCTGATGAAGTGATTCGTGGAGTTTTGCGGCGATCGATTCGGAAAACCCTTTCACCTGCGCTATCTCCTCCACGGTAGCTTCCTTGAGCCTGCGCAGAGAACCGAATGCCTTTAGCAGTTCGTTGGTCCTGGAAGGACCAATGCCCGGGATTTTTTCGAGGGATGAGGTGTGATACTGTTTTCCTCTGAGCTTTCGATGGTACCCGACAGCCCAACGATGCACCTCGTCGCGGATTCGTTCAACCAGCCTGCGGGCGGGATGTGTCTCTTCGAGGCGGATGGGTTCCGCTCGGTGCGGGACAAACAACAGCTCTTCTTTTTTGGCGAGGGATGCAAGCATGGGAGCATTCTCGAATTCTTTCAGCGCCGCGGCCGCGGCGTTTAGTTGTCCTTTTCCACCGTCTATAAGAAGCATGTCGGGGAATGGTTTCTCTTCTCGTGTAAGACGAGTCAGTCGTCGCACCACGGTTTCCATCATCATGGCGAAATCATTTTGTCCCTGGACTGTCTTGATCTTGTATCGTCGGTAGTGGGATTTATCGGGACGGCCGTTGGTGAAGCGGACCATGCCGGCGACCGCAAAGGATTCGCCCAGATTGGAGATGTCGAATGCCTCGATGGTGGTGGGTCGATTGGGAAGACCGAGCACTTCTTTGAGCAGATCCACCTGCTGGTTGTCGCCGTCGGACCGCGGTGCGCCTACGATGAACAATCGTGCGTTTTTCTTTGCCATTTCGACCAGGTGCAGTTTTTTTCCGATTTTCGGGAGCACGATGCCAACCGATTTACCGTATTCGGATGAAAACCAGGACTTCACCAGTTCTTCGTTGAAGCCGGCGTCCGAGGGAAGAATGATCTCATCGGGGCGTTCACTACGATTTCCGCGATAGAATTGCAGGAGCAGGCCTTCAGGGTTGAGTCGTGTGGCGGTCCATTTTTTGTAACTGAACACAAAATGCCGTTTTCGCAAAAGAACGCCCTGCCGAAAGCTCAGGACGCAGAGGCAAACTTTGCCCTGGTATTCATCGAACCCAAAAACATCGGTATTCGAATCTGCCGAAAGCAGATCGACTCTCTGATAGCGAGGGCTTTTTGCCAGAAGTTTCAGTTGATCCCGGATTTCAGCGGCCCGCTCAAATGCGAGCTCTTTCGAAGCTGCTTCCATGCGCCGGCCGAGTTCGGCAATAACCTCTCTCTGGCGCCCCTGGAGAAACTCGCAGAGCAGCGTAACGTTTTGAGCATACTCTTCTCGACTCGTTTTCTCTCCACATACTCCGGCGCACCATCCCATTGAATAATTGAGGCAGGGACGCTGTGGTTTCGGCAGGGGCAGGCGTCGGTTACAGCTTCTGATTTTGAATATCTTGCGTGCGGAGGCCGTCATGCGCCGCATTGTTCGCACTTCGGTGTACGGTCCGAAATATCTGGAGCCGTCGTCGACAACTCGTCGGGTCACCAGCAGTCGTGGAAATGGCTCCTTCACGGTAACTTTCAGGTACGGGTAATGCTTGTCGTCCTTCAGCTCAACATTGTACTGCGGCTTTTCTTTGCGAACCAGGTTGGCTTCCAGAATCAGAGCTTCGGTTTCATTCGTGGTGGCAATCCAGTCGACGTGATCAATTTTACGGACCATGGACGGGATTTGAATACGATCGGCGGCGGGTTCGGAGAAGTACGATCGAACTCGGCTCCGCAGATCAACCGCTTTGCCGATATACAGAGTTCGGTCGTCCGCATCCTTCATGAGGTACACGCCGGGTGACCTGGGCAAGGACTTCAGTGTTTCGCGTATTCTGGATTTGTCCGGTGTCGGCATAGCGACTCAATCTAAACGAACGTTGGACGAACTACTTCGGCTGCTCCCGAATTGCGTATGTTTCCGTTCGTCCTTTGAGAGAAGACTGGAAACAAAGCAATTTACCGGAAATATACGTAGAAAGCGGCGCGGGAATTGCGTACAATAGATGAAACGGCCCTGCTGGACACGTTTGGTTGACGGGGAGTTTCCCATTCTATGTATATTTACTGCCGGTCGAGTGACGCGGTCCGAGCGCTCGCCGGGGGAAGAAAAATGACCATAGAGAAGATTTGTGGACCGGCTTGCACCGGGTTTCTATTTAATTGATCGGCCGGCGGTAGGTGAGTCGATCTTACGGAGATGCCGGATATACCCTTTCGCCCTGTCAGCCTTCATCCTCCAGTCTGCCGTCCTCTCCAAATAGACGATGCGATTATTTCACAGCCGACCGTGTGGAGTCGAACAGATTGGGAGATTGTATGAACCGCGCAAAAGAAGGCAAGTTCTTATATGCACGGTGGAATAACACCTGCGTTATCAAGCCGATCGGCAAGGTTACCTACTTGATCAGCCCGGCTCTCGATGCGTTCCTGCAAAAAGCATTCACTGATTCATCGATCAACAGCTTTCTGATTGATCTGACGGAGACTACCTATATAGACAGCACTAATTTGGGGCTTTTTGCACGAGTGCGGGATTTCTCAAGTCGCCATTTCAACGAGAAACCTACTCTGATATCAACCAATGAAATGGTTAACGATGCGCTTATGAGTCTTGGGTTCGACAGGATTTTTAACGTGGTCAGAGATATCACTCGTCACGGCACTGGAGAACTTGAGGAGGTGCCGGAAGCGACTTCGGACACTCAGAAGCTCGAAGCTGTTATGCTCAAGGCCCATCGGTATCTGGCGGAGCTTCGGCCGGAGAACCGAGAGATGTTCAGGGATGTAATCACGTTTTTGCAGCGGGATTCGGAAGCCGAAGACGGCGAAAACAAGGGCGACGACGAAGAAAACGGCCCCGAATCGGCAGGGTGAAAACAGTCGATGGGCAGTATTTCCGCTTTTTTTTCCTTCCGCGAGAGCGCAAATACCATTTTTTTCCCGCGAAGGGTTTGCGAACCCATTCCCAAAAGATGTATCTTTCTCGATCGCAAAGTGTAACTTTCGGCGCATTCGACCGTAATTTGTAGCGATCGGAAGTTCTGCGAAGGAGCTACTTGATGACGGGTTCGCCCCGTATCCTCCTCGTCGACGACGAAGCGGGGATCAGGAAAATACTCAGACTCTTTCTGGAGTTGGAAGGGTTCACGGTTTTTGAGGCGGTCACGGCCAATCAAGCGATTCAGCTCGTTAAGAAAGAGCATCCGAATCTGGTGGTTCTCGACATCATTTTGTGCGGACAAAACGGTTTTGATGTCTGTGAATGGATAAAGAGCAATTCGGAAACAAGAGATATAAAGGTCATTCTTTTTACCGCGTTGAACCAGGAGCACGACTATCGCGAGGGGCAGAGAGTTGGGTGCGACGAGTACCTGACCAAACCCCAGAATCCAAAAGATATTGTCGAGCAGGTTAAAAAATTCCTGGGGCGGAGCGGTAAAACTGATACAAACACCTGAGGGTGGTACGGAAAGGATTCGAGTACAATAATGAAAAAGAACGGACCCATTAGTATCCTCATTATTGTCGGTATTGCCGTTTTGGCTATCTGGAAGCTATATCCGTCGTTCGTTTACTACTCCAAAACACCGGAGCAACGGCGCGAATATCGGCTGGAAAACCCCAATATATTGGATAAAGCAATAAACCTCGGCCTGGACCTTCAGGGCGGGATGCGACTGGTGCTTGAGGTCGATAGATCGAAGCTCTCGGAAGATGAGCAAAAAGACGTTCTGGATCGTGCGTATGCCGTGATCGAAAACAGAGTTAATGCTCTGGGTGTCGCCGAGCCCACAATACAGAAACAGGCCCCGGATCGTTTGATCGTGGAATTGCCCGGTTTAAGCAACGAAGAAGCCGCAAAGGGTGTTATCGGCTCTACGGCCCAGTTGGAATTCAAACTGCTTCTTGGCCGTGAAGATATTCAGAAGGCGATTCGGGTGGTTGACAACGTTATGCAGGGAAACATGCCCGAGCAGGATACAACGGCCGGAGGGGATACCACGGAAGTCGAAGATGAGGAGGAGCAGGAGAAGGCCGAGGCGATTTTCGGTGGGGCCGACGAAACCGAAGATACCGCAGAGGGGGAAGAAACGGGTATCGAAGGTGAAGAATTCGTGGACGAAGACGAAGGCGAGAGTCTTTTCAGCGACTATCTGGTCGGTATGCAATCCGGTATGATAGGTGTTGATCTCGACGATCGAGCCGAAATAGAAGAAATTCTGAGTCGGGAAGATGTCAGAGAAGCGTTGAAGCAGGCCGGCCTTAGTGGCGGACAGTTCTTGTG
>CAZEMW010000023.1:1500-6439 GCA_964513105.1 uncultured Fibrobacterota bacterium | reverse complement strand
GAAGAACTCGGGAACAACGAGTATCGTCCTCTTTACTATGTCAAGCGCAGAGCCGAGCTTCGCGGCGACATCATTAGTGATGCCACCTCCCAGATAGCACAGGGCGGTTTGGAAGCCGGTCAGGCTGTAGTGAGTCTGGAATTGAATCGGCAGGGCGCACGCAAGTTCTCTCGGGTTACGGGGCAGAATGTGAACCGGTTCATGGCGATCGTGCTGGACAGCACCGTTTACTCAGCACCTCAGATCAAGCAGAAGATTCCGAATGGACAGGCACAGATCACCGGTAGCTTCACCATGGAAGAGGCGCGGAACCTCTCGGTGATACTTCGTGCCGGTGCGCTTCCGGCACCGGTTAACATCATCGAAGAGCGCACGGTGGGCCCGTCTCTGGGACAGGACTCAATCATGAAGGGAATGTTTGCATTCCTTATCGGGCTTCTTTTGGTGATTCTCTTCATGGTATTCTACTACAAACTGAGTGGTGTAATAGCGGATATCGCTTTGCTGCTTAACATTATCTTCCTGCTTGCGATAATGGCCAGCATATCCGGGGCTACGTTGACTCTGCCGGGCATTGCCGGAATCATCTTGATTATCGGTATGGCCGTGGATGCGAACGTCATTATCTTTGAACGAATCCGGGAAGAACTGAACATTGGGAAAACGGTGCGAAGTGCAATTGATTCCGGTTACAGTCGGGCATTCACCACAATTATGGATGCCAATCTTACAACGCTTATCACCGCGGTTATCCTGATGTGGGTGGGTACCGGTCCCATTCGAGGATTCGCCGTTACTCTGATAATCGGAATTCTCGTATCTCTGTTTACCGCGCTCTATGTAACGCGAGTTATGTATAACATTTCACTTGGCTCGAAGAGTGTGAAGAAATTGAGCATCTAGAAGGACGGTCGTCCAAAAGCCGAGACGGTACAGCCGGTTCGGCCTGTCTGATCGTCGGTATAAAGCCTACTACGGGAAAAGAACTTTGAGTCTAGAAAAGGAATCTGCATGCAGTGGTTCAGTAATCCGCATTTTAATTTCATAGGTAATCGCAAAAAAGCCTTTGTGTTCTCAGCGATTCTTCTTGTGATAACGATCCTCTCCTTGCTGTATCATCCCTATCGACAGGGAATGGGACCTAATCTTTCTATCGACTTTGTCGGTGGAACACTTATGCAGGTGAAATTCGATGAACCCATCGCGGATGATCGTGCCCGGGTTCAGCGAATTGTTGCGGATCTGGGATACGGGACTCCGGAAGTGAAACGGATCGGGGCTGTCGAGGATGCAGAAATACAGATCGTGGTGAAAGCCAGAGAGCAGACCTCCGAGGTGAGCGAACAGGTCAGGTCGGCGTTGTCGAACGCTTTCCCGGACAACCAATTCGAGGTCCGCAGAACCGAACTGGTGGGACCCAAAATCGGGGGCGAACTTCAGCAGAAAGCCGTCTGGGCGGTTCTTCTGTCTCTGGTGTCTATCGTTATTTATATCGGTCTGCGATTTAACCTGCCATTCGGCATTGCGGCAATTATAGCCCTGTTTCATGATGTGTTGATAACGGTAGGCGTATTCTCTGTCTTGAATGTCGAAATATCTCTTCCGATCATCGCCGCACTCCTCACGATCGTTGGTTACTCTCTGAACGATACTATTGTCGTGTTCGACCGTATTCGTGAAAATCTGTCCGGATCGGTTTCCAAAACCAGTTTTGAAGACAAAGTGAATACCAGTATCAATGAAAGCTTGAGTCGAACGGTAATCACATCGGTAACGACCTTTGTAGTGGTGCTCACCATATACGCCTTTTTCTTCACTACCGGTGACGTGCTGAAATATTTTTCGGGAGCGCTTATTGCCGGCGTATTGGTCGGAACGTACTCCTCAATTTTTATAGCCAGTCCGACGCTTGTCTTGTGGAACAAGAAGTGGCCGATTAAGTCCTAAGGACTATCGGTGATAGGGGACTGATCAGATTTCCCCAACGGATATGATAAGGATATGAATACAGCTGGGGCGACTCGTTTTTGCATGCGAGGCGCCCTTTTTCTTTGGTCTCCCCGGCCTCGCAAATGCTGCGAAGTCTGGATCGTAATAGATAATACCGTTGCTGAATTCACCATTCAGTCCTGCCGACAAATCAATTCGAGTACGGCCGGGGCGTTTTTCTTTCACTCTGAACATCGAAACCGGTTTTTATGTTGCATCGAAAACTCTTCGCGCCGCTTTTAGTTTTGTTCGTTTTCGGGCTAGCCCGTGGAAGCGAGTGCGAATTCACGATTGCACGCCTCCAGTATGAGGGCGGAGGGGATTGGTACGCAAATCCCTCCTCGCTGCCGAATCTGGCGGAAGCTGCCGGCAAACGGCTTCCCGGCGTTTCGTTATGCGATACCGTAGCCACGGTACAGATATCAGACGAACTCCTCCATCGATATCCCTTCATTTATATGACTGGGCATGGAAACGTTCGGTTTTCCCATGATGAGCGCCTTCGGCTGAGGACCTATCTTGTGAACGGTGGTTTTCTCTGGGCCGACGACAATTATGGACTTAATAAGTCGTTTCGGCGTGAAATGAAGGCACTTTTTCCTGAGAATCCACTGGTGCCGGTGCCGCTTGATCATCCAATCTATAGATCGGTGTACGATCTACCCGGTCCTCCGAAGATCCACGAGCACGATGGTGAGCCGGCTCAGGGATTGGGTATTTTCTTTGACGACAGGCTGGTGGTGTTTTATACCTATAGTGCGGATATCGGAGACGGCATGGAAGACTTGCACATCCATAATGACGGTCCGAAGTTGCATGAAGCTGCATTGCGGATGGGGATAAATGTTTTGGGATGGTTTCTTCAGCCGCTGCCGCAATAAAACGGTCTGCCGAGGGGATCCCCGGGGCTGGGTAACCGTAGCCCGGGTTTCGCAGCCGACTCACGGCACTCTGCTCGCTCTCGACTGCGAACCTTGGGGTAGGATAAGCCGACGGACGGAGAGGAACCAGGAAACGATCCCGAGTTCCGAATAGTAATGAAAGACTACAAGAAGATCATTCAGGCTTTGCGTCGCTATCGGCGCCGGATAATCACCGCAGTCGTGGTGAATCGTCTGGCTCTCGTTGCTTCTCTGTTTGCGCTATTCAGTATAATATCTTTTACTGCATTCGCGATCTTCCCGTGGACAATACTGCCGTTGGCGTGGGATATCGCAGTGGTGGCAACCGGACTTGCCGTACTCGGTATTATTGGGTATGCGCTGATCCGTAAGCCGTCGTTGTCCGATGTAGCGACGTTTGTCGATGGGCAGCGTCCGGGTAAGCACATTTCGCTTCGAATCGCCTACGAGCTCGGTGCCGAAGAAATCTCTGGTACATCCTCTGAGTTACGGGGAAGGGTTATCGCGGATACGGTAACCGCTCTTGAGCATTTTCCCCGCAAACTCGATGGGATTAGGCGAACGAAACGGCGGATTCTGGCGATCGCATCGATAACGGTTTTCGGACTGTCGGCCGCCTTTCTGAATCCGTCGCTGTACTCATATCGAGAACTGCCGATTACGCTTTTTCAGTCGCCTACGGCCGATCTTTCTCCCGGCCGGGCAACCGTCCCGTACGGATCGGTCGTTCAATTGCGGTGTCGACCGGACGAGGTGGTGTTTCCCTCGGCCCGTCTTTCCATGAGTCCGTTGGACGATCGCGAAACGATGCGTCGATTTCTGTCGGCAAGTGACGACGGGGAGTTTGTCTTCACGACCGATCCTTTGACCCGTTCGCAGGAGTATTGGTTTTCGTTTGGCGGTGTGGTTTTCGGCCCCGAGACCCTGGATGTTGTCGAACCGCCTCTGCTGAAGTCTATCCGTTTGACGGTAACCCCCCCGCCGTATACCGGACGTACCGTGGATACTTTACAGGATGGACAAGGCTCTCTTGCCGCCTACGCGGGCACAAGAGTACAGTTCTCTCTTGAATCGCATTTTCCGTTAAGTACTGCCCGGTATGTTCCGGGGCGGGGGGATGCTCTCGAGCTGACGACATCCGGTTCGGCAGCTTCCGGCGAAACCCGGATATGGCGAGCCCATTCCTACTCCTTTTCTTTGTCCGACACGCTCGGTCAGGTAAACGATTCTCTGCCCGAGTTTTTCATTGATATCATTCCGGATTACCCTCCGTCGGTGCGGGTGCTTCGCCCGGGACGGAATGCTTCGCTTTCGGTGGCAATGAAGGAAACGCTCTGGGTTGAGGGAACTGATGATCTGGGGGTTCGAAAAATGGAGCTGCAATGGCGCCTGAGTACCGATGACTCGGTGCGTCTTTGGGATATTACCCCTCGGCGACGAAGTACGCTGGTTCGAAGAGAACTGGCCTGGGATTTGACCGATGTGGGCTTGTATCCGGGGGATACGGTATTCTACTGGGCAATGGTGCGTGATTCAAAACCGTTTGGGACCCCGCAGAGGGCCGTCAGCGATACGTTTTGGTTTCGTGTCCCAGGTTTTGCGGAAATTCATGAGAATGTCGCGCGAAAAGAGGAGGCGGCCGGTCGACAACTGTCCGGGGTACGTGAGCGACAGGAGTCCATGCAGGAGCAGTTGGAGCGGTTTATCCGCTCCGCCAAGGGTAAGGAACAGCTCTCCTGGGAAGAGAAAAAGATCATGGATGATCTGCAGAAAAACTATGAGAACCAAGTGGATTCCCTGCAATCCGCGGTCGAGTCTCTCCAGAATGCCGTTAGCCAAATGAAAGAAGAGGGTGTTCTGAATGAAGATGTCGTCCGTAAAATGGACGAAGTGAAAGATGCGATTCAGGACCTTGTTGAAGAGTATGGGGATTCGGTACTTTTCAAACCGGATGAGGAAGATCCTGAGATGTCCTGGCAGGATGTGCGGGATGCGGTTGAGAAGATGCAGGAGATAATTGACAGGTACCTGCTCCCTCACATTGGAAC
>CAZEMW010000023.1:0-1490 GCA_964513105.1 uncultured Fibrobacterota bacterium | reverse complement strand
GCCTTGCAGTATTTGGAAATGCTTAAGCAGGATCGGGAATTGGCTCAGCTTGCGGGGCGGGCCGAGAAACTATCCCAACAACAGGCTCAGTTGACCCGGGAAACAGAAAAGAATCGCCTTCGCAGAGAGCGCGAACTACTCCGGGAAATTGAAGACTTCCTCGGGGATGTTGAGAACAGCATGTCCAAAGCCGCAAAACCCAATCCCGAGTCTCTGGAGAGTGCAAAGGCAAATGCGCAAGAGATGCAGCAGAGCGTTGACAAGGGCAGTATGCCCGACGTTGAGTCGATGAGCCGGATGAGTGCGGAGCTGCAATCAATGTCGCAACAGCTCAACAGCATGCTCAGCGATGCGATGGCGGCTCAAATGATGAAAGATCGTGAGACGCTGCTGAATATGGCCGGCGATGCATTGGATCTTGCGGAATGGCAGGAGGAGCTTCAGACCACCAGTAGGTCTTCATTGGAAGAATCCGAGCGACACATGGCTGCGGCGGCACAGCAGGCTATCAAGGAAGCGCTCCGCAAAACGGTTTCGCAATTGGATTCACTTACCAGCACTCCACCCGCCTTATTGCAGGATATCGTACGGGAAGCGGATCGGACCGAAACGGCAATGGAAAACGCCTTGTCGGGCATGCGCGGGAACATGCCGGGCGATGAACAACGTATGTCCCGGGCCACAACCGGGCTCAAGGGACTGGCCGGCTCATTCCTCTCTTCCGCCGATGCGATGCAGCAGCGGTGCAACGGTGGAAGCTGCTCGAAACCCCAGGGAGCCGGGGGGTTAATGCCGGGCTTGCGCAAACTCTCCGGGAAGCAAGCGGCGGTGAATGCCGCCACGGGCGAATTGCTTCGGCAAATGATGGGAGGAGAGGGGCGACCTGGAAGTAGCGGCAAACCGGGCGAAGGCGGCAAAGCCGCACGGGAGGCGGCCCAAAAAGCCCAGGAGGGAATCGCCAAACAGCTGCGTGAGCTTGCCGATCAGTATGGCGGCCAATCGGGAGACGAGGGCCTCAAGAAACGGATGAAAGAGCTTGAAGAAGAGGCCCGCCGGCTGGCCAAAATGCTTGAGAATCCAAAGGAGCAGGTGCGCGAACGACAGGATCGTTTTCTGGTACGGTTGCTTCAGACAACACTGTCCACCCGAAAGCAGGGAGAGGGCAAGGAAGACCGCAAATCCCGTACGGCGGAAACGATATATGCGGAAAACAACGCCGAAACGCCTGGGGCAATCGTCCGGGATATCGATACCTTTCAGCGCATCAGATCACGAGCCCTTGAAGGGAATTATCCCGACGATTACCGTCGAACCGTGCAGGCATACTTCGATTCTCTCGGTGTGCTGTTCCTCAAAGAATAACGCGCACGGAATGGTGCACCTCTCTGCATCCCGAAAATACCCCGAACCCCCAAACCCCAAACCCCCACACCCCAACCAAACAAAGCCCCCACCACAAACCCCCCCAAAGGGGCGAGAACGATTTTTTT
>CAZEMW010000022.1:8729-13950 GCA_964513105.1 uncultured Fibrobacterota bacterium | reverse complement strand
GCCAGCGCTCCGAAAACCAGGGGATACCGAGGAGCGGCGAAAAAGTGCCATCCAAGCGTCATGACCGTGATTGAGGCAAAGAGCCCGGCAACACTTCCCTCGACCGTCTTACGGGGACTAATCCTGCTGAAATGGTGCGTCCCGAGATATTTGCCGGCAAAATACGCAGCGGTGTCGCAGAGAAAAACCGAGGCCAAAACGGTTATCAGACCGAGTTGTGACAACATGGTGTTTTCGAACTGTCGCGGAAAAACCGACTGCATCGGTTCCCTGTAGAGATAAATCAGTGAATGGGCGGCAATCGACAGGAATACCATCCCACTGAACAGGAGACTCGCACGTTTCCATCGACCGGTGTTCTTGCCCCAGAATATGGCCTCAACCGCAACAATCAGCAGCAGAACGTAGGTGTCGTACAGGCTGCTCAGGGATAAAGGGGGAAAGAAGTACGACAGGATTCCGTATCCAAGCCAGATATACGATATCCAGAATCCATTTCGTGGATAAGATATCGACAGCATGTTCAGATATTCGGAGGCGGCTACGAACATGAGGATAATCGACACCAGGACGCCGGGATACAACTGAACGTCGGAATTCATATGCAGAGTCTCGGCAAGCGACGATGGAAAAAGCCCCATACGGGAATTTACCAGCCACCAGCCAAGCGGAACAGCCCAGGCGGCGAACAGAAGTCGCTTCTGAAGATTGGACGCACTCATTCCGACGTCTCCACCCTTCCGAATCGACGCTCTCTTTGACTAAAATCGTTCAATGCATCCAATAAGGAGTTTTTGTCGAAATCGGGCCAAAGGGTATCTGTCATGTAGAGTTCGGCATATGCGGCGTGCCAGAGAAGGAAATTGCTGATCCGTTTTTCTCCGCCGGTCCGGATGATAAGTTCGGGACTTGGATACCGGCTGCTGGTGATATACCTCGAAAAAGTGTCCTCATCCAGTTCGTCTATCAGTGCGGGATTCCGAGCGGCGTCACGCGAGAATCCCCGTGCAGCCTCCACAATTTCCGCTCGTCCTCCGTAACTTATGGCCAGAATCAGGTTCAGTCCGCTGTTTCCTTCGGTTTCGGCGATACCCTTGAGAAGCTCCTCACGGGTGCGCTCCGGTAGTTTCCCGAGGTCGCCGATCGCATGAAGACGAACATTGTTTTCATTCAGACTGGTAATCTCTCGTCGAATCATTTCAACAAGAAGTTCCATGAGAAGTCGCACCTCTTTGGGTGGACGAGACCAGTTTTCCGCCGAAAACACATAGATCGTCAGGTACTCGAGTCCGATTTCGCCGCAGGCGCGCACGATTTCCCGGGTAGCGTTGGTGCCCGCCCGGTGTCCCATCGTGCGAGGCATTCCCTTTTTTCGGGCCCAGCGCCCGTTACCGTCCATTATTATGCCGATATGCTTAGGTAATTTCATAACAAATGTTGGCCGATATGTTCGAAATGCGTGAGCTTGCGTCACTTTCGGTTTTCAGTTGCATTGCAAAAAGCGGCCCACCGCGGGGTTGAAAACCGGTCAGGGAACTGAAATCAGTTGTCTCAGACAGCCTCTTCCGATTGTCGGGACCCGTATCAGCCGCGAGAAGCCGAGGGGACCATACGGATCCGGTATTCTGACCGGTTTTTTCGCACCACATCTTTGTGGCACCGTAACTTACGATGGTAGCATAAAATACATTCTTCGACATCTACCGAAAACGAAAACCCCCTCAGAGAGGGGGTCTTCTAGTATATCGAAAAGGGCATCGTCCTACCGTCTTATCGTTCTCGACAGCAGAACGTGAGGCCGAACAGCAGGCTACACTTCCATGATTTCCTTTTCTTTCAAACTCAGCAACTCATCAATACTCGCAATGTACTCGTCTGTGAGTTTCTGAATGTCGTCCATGCCCTTTTTCTGCATGTCCTGTGTAATATCCTTGTCCTTCTCGGCTTTCTTGAGCTTTTCGTTGGAATCTCGTCTGATATTGCGCACGGCGATCTTGGCGTCTTCACTCATTTTCTTACTGGTCTTGACCAGCTCTTTGCGACGTTCCTCGCTCAAAGCGGGAATAGGAAGCCGAATAAGGTTTCCGTCGTTTTGGGGATTGAGCCCCAGATCCGACGATTGAATCGCTTTCTCGATCGGTCCGATCATTGATTTTTCCCACGGCTGAATAACCAGCATACGCGCCTCAGGGACCGAAATATTTGCTACCTGGTTGATCGGCATGGGAGAGCCGTAGTAATCAACGGTAATCCCGTCGAGAAGCGATGGACTGGCACGTCCGGTTCGGACACGCGAAAAATCCCTTTTAAGGCTTTCGACCGTTTTCTCCATGCGTGTGGTGGTCTCTTCTTGTATTGATTCCAGCGTTACCATCTTATTCCCCTTTCGTCACAGTAGAACCGACGGTTTCACCTTCGATGCATTTTCGGAGATTACCCGGTTCCATGAGTTTGAAAACAACGATTGGGATATGATTGTCCATGCAAAGCGCAAATGCGGCGGGATCCATGATTCTCAGATTCCGTCGAAGCGCTTCGGCATGAGATATCGTATCAATTTTTTCGGCATCGGGATTCCGTGCCGGATCGGAATCGTATACTCCGTCGACTTTGGTGGCTTTGAGAAGCACATCCGCACCAATCTCCGCGCAGCGAAGTGCTGCCGCGGTATCGGTTGTGAAGAATGGGTTACCCGTTCCCCCGGCAATGATTACGACTCGGCGTTTTGACAAGTGCTCTTCCGCTCTGCGGGTGGTAAACAGTTCGGCAACTTTTTCCATCTCAACGGCGGCAAGAACTCGAGCGTCCACACCGTTGCGCGAAAGTGCGTCGGCAATCATCAGTGAATTCATAACCGTGGCGAGCATCCCAACGGTATCACCGGTTGTCCGGTCAATTCCCTCCGCGGCTCCGGCCACACCGCGAAACATGTTGCCGCCGCCGAGAACTATCCCAATCTCGGTACCCAGGTCATGGATGGCCTTTATCTCGCCGGCGACCCAACTCAGCACCGTTGCATCGATGCCGAATCCCTTATCGCCGGCGAGGGCCTCGCCGCTCAGTTTGAGGAGTATGCGCTTATATGCAGGCATTATTCCTCGGAGCCGACTTCGTATCGTACAAAGGTTCGGATCGCAATGGTGGTACCGAGTTCCTTTTCGGTGGTCTTGATTCTATCGGTCACGGATTGATCGGGATCCTTAACGAATGCCTGATCCATAAGGACGATTTCCTTGTAAAACTTGGCCAGTTTCCCCTCAACGATCCTGTCCCAGATTTTCTCGGGTTTTCCCGAGTTTTGCGCCTGGGTCATGTAGATGTCTCTTTCTTTTGAGACGATCTCTTCGGGAACGCCGCTCTGATCGACCGATACCGGATTCGAGGCCGCTATCTGCATGGAGAGGTCTTTTCCGAGTTGGGCAAGAGCATCGCTTGACAATGCACTCTTATCTCCGACCGTAAGAACGGTGACAACTCCGATTTTGTCGTTTCCATGTACATAGCTGAAAATTCCTTCCGATTCCGGATCAACCGTCAGAATCTTGCAGCGTCTCATAGCGATATTTTCGCCGATTTTTCCAACCAGTTCGAGCGTTTTGGCCTCAACGGTCTGTCCACCGAAAGCTTCGGACGTAAGCTTTTTGGCAGCTTCGACATCCTCGGGCTTATGCGCAATCAGCAGGTCGGAAATGTCTTCGACGAACTGTGCGAAATCTTCATTTCGAGCAACAAAATCGGTTTCGGCGTTTACTTCGCAGATCGAAACGGCATTGTTCTTAATCTTAATGGAAACCTTACCTTCTTTGGCGGCCTTGCCGGCTCTTTTGGCTGCAGTGGCTTGTCCCTGCTTTCGAAGGTTATCCATGGCTTTCTGCATGTCCCCTTCGGCTTCGGTCAATGCCTTCTTGCATGCCATCATCCCCAAACCGGTCGCTTCCCGTAATTTCTTCACCTGTGCGGCTGATATAGCCATTGCATCAACTCCTTATCGAAAAGTGCACTTTTATCTACATTCGAAAACGGCTTCCGTGTGTGGAAACCGATACTCATGACACTTATTCTTCTTCGGCTTCAACCATCTTTTTCCGAACTACGCGTCGTTTTGATTTCGGCTGCTCTTCCTCTTCCGTAGCCGTCTCCTCTTCATCGGTCTCTGCTTCGGCCTCCGGCGCTTGCTTCTGCTTTTCTTCGGCTTTCATTTCTTCAGCCGCGACAGCCGTACCCACCGACGCGATAGCATCAGCAATTGCGTGGGTGATCAATTGTACCGATTTGATGGCGTCGTCGTTGCCCGGAATCGGGTAATCAACCTTATCGGGATCACAATTAGTATCGACAATCGCGCCGATCGGAATATGCAGTCGACGGGCCTCATCAATGGCAATATGCTCTTTTATCGCATCGACCACGAATATCATTGACGGAAGTTTCTTCAGGTGTCGAATACCCTCCAGTATGTCCAGAAGCTTACCTTTTTTCTTCATGAGGTCAAGCGCCTCTTTCTTTGGAAGAGCTTCCATCGTACCGTCGCTTTCCATTTTTTCTATTCGCTCGAGTTTCGCAATGCTCTGACGAATGGTTTGGAAATTTGTCATCATACCGCCGAGCCAGCGCTCGGTGACAAACGGCATACCGCAGCGGATCGCTTCCTGCTTTACGCTGTCCTTGATCTGCTTCTTGGTTCCGACAAACAGTACTTTTCCACCACGGCGAACCTCAACTTTTGCTCGTTCGATGAACTTGTTGAGGCCGTATACTGTCTTGTTCAGGTCGATTATGTAAATGCCGTTGCGAGGGCAAAGAATGAACCGCTTCATTTTAGGATTCCAGCGCTTTGTCTGATGCCCGAAATGGGTTCCCGCGGTCAAAAGATCCTGAAGTGTTACGTCTGCCATCTCAAACTCCTGTTAGTTTGGGTTGTGCCTGCGCCGACGTTACTGTGAGGGATAATCCCGGGATCTCCCGAGACACCCATCCCCCGCGTCCGTTCGGCGTGGGTAGTAGTTGGTTTGTTTCCCTCCGGTATCCGTAACGGGTGTACGAAGAACCGTGAAAGGTAATTGTGGGATTGAGAAAACAGCTTCTCATCCCGCGTATAGACAAACAGGTCCCCCAGCGGCGCGAGGGGACCTGCAGTATTCGAACGAAAATATCGGTTCGCGTCGATCAGCGCTTCGAAAACTGGAATCTTCTGCGAGCACCGGCAAGACCGTATTTCTTA
>CAZEMW010000022.1:0-8719 GCA_964513105.1 uncultured Fibrobacterota bacterium | reverse complement strand
GGTAAGAAGTCCGTCTTTCCGCAACGATCGTTTGTACTCATCGTTAATCTTGGCCAAGGCTCTGGAGATTCCCAGACGAAGTGCCCCCGCTTGTCCGCTGATGCCGCCACCGCGAACACGTGCAATAATGTCGTATGATTGGCCGACCTGCAACAGGTCAAAAGGCTTCTCAATGTCGGTGACGAGCACGTCACTCATGACATAGTCTTTGATCTGACGACCGTTTACCAGTCTTTCACCTTTGCCGGGCTTCAGAATAACACTGGCTATTGCGCGTTTTCTTTTTCCGGTGGCTGAGTATGCGTTTTCCAAATTTCTCTTACTCCTCGGAATAAGTGCTACGTTTTGTTACGACAGCTGCAGAGCTTCGGGTTTTTGAGCCGTGTGGGGATGTGTATCACCCGAATACAGATGAAGCTTGCTGAATATCTGTCTACCGAGTGTGGTTTTGGGAAGCATCCCCCACACCGCGTGTTCTACAACTTTCCGCGAATCGGCAGCTATCTGTTCCTTAAAACTTCGTGTCTTTTCACCTCCGGGATATCCGGAATGACGAAAATAGGTTTTAGTATCGGCCTTTGTACCGGTCAGTTTGACCTTATCGGCGTTCACGATGATAACGTGATCACCGTGATCCTGATTCGGTGAGTATGCCGGTTTGCCCTTACCCATCAGGACACCGGCCACTCGAGACGCCAAACGACCGATAACCATATCGGTGGCGTCGACCACATACCATTTTCTCTCGATTTGCTTTTCGTTGATTACTACCGTTTTCATATACATTCCCTGAACAGAATTGAGCCGGGTTTATCCGAGTCGGGTATATATATAAAATAGAAGAGTTCCGTGTCAACATGTATATTGGCTGTACCATGAAACAACCGTTTTCTCCTATGATCCAAACCTATGAATATCAGCAGTTCTCACCGGCGGAGTCCCTGATCCCCGCAAAGCAGGCGGCACGGGAAACGGTGAGCGTAGTTATTCCGGCCCTTAACGAAGAATCAACAATCGGACCGATCGTATCATGTATTGTGGACCACCTGATCGAGAAAGCCGGACTGGTAGATGAAATCGTGGTAATCGACGGAAACTCCGACGACCGGACCGCGGAAATCGCGGGCAATGCCGGGGCAAAAGTATATAATATAGAAGATCTCGAGCCGACGCTGGATATGACCGGCAAGGGATATGCCATGTGGAAGGCTCTAACTGTTGCCGATGGAAGCATTGTCGTATATGTGGATGCTGACATACGCAATTTCGATTCGCGCTTTGTGTTCGGTTTGCTGGGCCCGATGTTGGCAAATCCGGAGACTTCTTTCGTGAAGGCGTGCTACGATCGACCGTATGTCCTTGAAGACGGAACCATGGTACGGGGTGAGGGAGGAAGGGTGACGGAAATCCTGGTTCGCCCTCTGCTCGCGGCCTTCTACCCGGAGCTCTTCGACCTACGCCAGCCCCTTGCGGGGGAATATGCAATTCGTCGGTCATTGGCGGAACGCATTCCATTCCTCTCCGGATACGGCGTGGAACTCGGTCTCCTTATTGCCATAAACCGACTCCGCGGCCCCGGAGCATTTGCGCAAACAAAAATGGGTACCCGAATTCATCGGAACAGAACTATTCAGGATCTGGGGCGTATGTCGTTCGGTATACTGACCGCGGCAATGAAACAGATGGAATTCGATGGACTGCTGAAATTCAATAAGCAAATGAACACCGTTATGCCCTCCCTCACCGACTCCTCACCGGAGCCTGCTTCCGTCGGCGATCACGTACTCCCGCCGATAATAGATCGAAAGGGGTAGTACATGGGATTAGATTTCAGTCTCGATGCGGCCCTGATGACGCTTGTCGGAATAATCGCTGTTTTTGTGGCCGTCCGGAGCCTTGCAATGCCCCGGGAGTTCGAGAAAAGCGAAGAAATACGAAGAGAGCTTCGACGGAGAAAACCGCTTCCCGAAGAGATCGAAACAACACTCCTCGAGGCGGAACAATCGGTCGATTAGGCCGGCATGGTTACGCTCGTTCGTGCTTCGACTCTCAATCAAGAAGTAACCCCCCCCACCGTTCGCCCTGAGTTTATCGAAGGGGCCGGGCATTTCTTCCTGCGCCGGCGTTCGTACTTCGACTGAACTCAGTACGAACGGTTTTTTGTTTGATCATTGATTCCAGACCCTCGGTGATCGAGCGAAGCGAGTTACGCGATGCATGAATGAGTCGAAATGCGGAAGTCTCTTTTTCCGGATACGTCGATCTAAATCTGCATGAACACGGTGGCTCGATCCATTTCGTCGTTTATCTGGGCGAGCAGCGGCTGCATCGGAATCTTTTCAAGCCCCAGTTCTTTCCAGGCAAATTCCGACATGCGCGGAATCTTCTCGTCGCCACCATTTCCGTAATCGAGTGCGCGGACAAAGATATCGGCCGCATGCACGACAGAAGTAATAATGGCTTCATCCCGTCCCCGTTCAGGAATGTGATGGTACTTCACGGCGAGCTGAAGGGTCTTGGGCAAATTCCAGTTTTCGGTCAACAAGCCTCCGACTTCAAGGTGAGAACTCCCATAGAGGTAGTTTTCGGCATCGTGGAAGAGAGTGTCGTGAGTTTGTACCCGATTGACAATAGATGCGAACTCACGGGGAAGATACTGGCACATGATTATCTTCCCAAGATCGTGCAGCAGTCCGCCAAGAAAGCATTCTTCTCTTCGGCTGTTGTCGACAATGCGGGCCAGTGCCTGGGCGGCGGCGCCACAGGCAATGGAGTGCCGCCAGAATTCCTCCATGTCAAAACCCTCAACCGTATCGTCCGCTTTGCGAAAGACGTCGAGAATAGAGGCCGTTAGAACGATGTTCTTGATCGTAGAAAAACCAAGTATGACCACCGCGTGAGTTATCGTACTGATTCGTCCGGGAAAACCGTAAAAAGCGGAGTTCACCAGCTTGAGCACCTTACTCGCCAGCGATTGATCCGTGGTTATTGCCCGTCCGATTTCGTCGGCGGAGGTCTGCGGGTTCTGCAGGAGATGGGTTATTCGCTCCAGAACCGTGGGCAGGGTTGGTATGGTCGAAATCTGCTCGACAACTGCAACTAAGTCTTTATCTTTGTTCACCGCTCCCCCCGGGGTCGACCGTTTTGTGTGCGGTAGGCGAAAACTGCGTCATAGATTTTTCGCATTAGAGGGTCTTCGATCACGTCGGAAAATTTGTGCTTCAAAGAGCTCTCAATCTCGTGGACGGATTCCTTTTTCACTTGCTCGTCTTCCTGTTCGTCTTCATCACCCTCTATGTAAATAAAGTAGATTCCCCAGTTTTTGAGCCTTCTTCCCAGTGACGGGGTGAGAGGGCTGCCTTTACCAATGAGGACATTGCCGGAATTGGCGCAGACGTCCCGCCCGAGAACCATTCCGGATTCGATGGTATCAACAGGTATTTTTTTCATGATAGCCAAAACTCCAATGTTGCATCCGAGCAATCTCAACGCCCGAATCGCTGCCGAACTACCCGCACCTTCCGTCTCAGGAGTCCTCTTCCTACGCGCCCCCCCTGCATTAAGCCGCTTTGAGCGGAATAAGACTCCCGTTCTATTGCGGCATGAGATGTTGTACACAGGACAAATCCACTTAAAAACCTGGATTTGTCGGCTACAGTATCTAATACGATAAACCTCGGGAGCCTGCCGGTGGATCCCGGATGTCGGACTGGGCACATGCGCCGCAAAACTGCTTTTGTTGAACTGATACCCGTGCAAATTGTACTATTTATGATGACGGTTATAAAGGAGACTAGCCGACCTCTCTAATTGTCTCATACCGTTGGACTGATGCGCAATAGTTTGTGGAGAAATGGAGTTGGGACCCGGCATGATTCGGAAAACGGCATGGATCGCTGTGATGGTTCTGTGGGCCTCTCGTCCCGGCTTATCGCGCACATTGATCGAGCAGATCGGATGGCGGGGGGCCGGCATACCGGCGATTGCCGGGTTTCTGGGATTTGTCTTTGGTATTCTGGCGTTGCTGATCTTTATGCATTTCCGCAAAAAACGCCAGAATGAAGAGAGTTCCCGCAAGCTCGCGGCCTACCTTTTTAAGAAGAATGTCGACGATCTGGAGTTGACCCGGCCCGAAGCCGAAACGGTCCGCCTGCTCTCCGCGTACGAAAAAGAAACGCAACCGCATGTGGTATTGCAATCGATTTCGATGTTCGAGAAATGTGTCGATGCTCATGTTTCCTCCCTTCTTGCACAGAAACCCGGGGATGAGCGCCTGCAGGAGGAAAACCGCCGGCTCTCAGACATCCGAAGGAAGGCAGGATTCCGTCATTTGCCCTTGGAGCACCCTCTGGTATCCACAAGAAACCTGTCGTTGGGACGAACCGGTGCCGTTTTCGGGGAGAACAAGCGGAATCCACTAATACATCGTGCAACGGTTACGGAGATAAACGAATTCACGTTTTCTCTTCAGTATGATGTCGATAACGAGGACGTTTTTTATTTTGATACCAACGGAGAACTCAAATTCGCTTTTGCCCGACAGAGTGACGGCATGTACGGGGTACCTCTCAAGCTGAAACGGGCGGACGGCTCCGGGGTTCTTGAGGCGTATCATACCTTGAGTCTCCTTCGGAATCAATTGCGGCGATATGTTCGCATAGAGGCGAATTTGGCATTGCGTTTTCGTCTCATTTCAACGTCCGATCCCGAGAAAAGTGCTATTCCGCGAGGAAGTACCGCCGAAGGGAAAATCGCGGATATCAGCGGAGGCGGGTTGAGCTTTCTTTGTGAGGAATCGCTCCGTGTAGGAGACCGTATCTCCGCATCATTTGCGTTTCCGGGAGGCGAGTTCGCAGGGGTACTCTGCAAGGTGCTTCGGATAAGCCTGCAAGAGGGGAAAACGAAAACAATGTATCGTCATCACGTACAATTTGTCGAATTGGAGGGGCGTAGGCGGGATGCCGTGGTTCGGTATGTGTTTGAGAAACAACGCAGAATGCACCAACTGCGCTGAATTACTACCTGCCCCGTCCGGCAGTTGGCAAAGTGCCCGTTTCAAAGCTCAATTCGGAGGTCTACCTCGACCTCTCGACTTCGCTCAATGCCGTGGGTCGGCTGCGAAACCCGGGCCGGGTATTATCAAGAAGGTGAATCCGGCGCTATGCCGAGTACAATAGAAATTCTGGGAATCGGTAAGAAGAATCGTCTGCAGCCGGAAGGGATGGATAAGTATATCCGAATGCTTCGACCGTTTTCTTCCGTCCAACTGACCTATCTAAAACCACCGTCCCAGACCGGGGAGGTTCAGGCTATCCGTGAGAGAGAAGCGGATCTGTATCGAGCTCGCATGCCACGCAACTGCATTCGGATTGCGCTTTCCGAAGAAGGGGAGCGTTTCAGCAGTCCGGAATTTGCCCGGTGGATTGATACGGCCATGAATCGTAACTCTTCACTCGTATTCCTGATTGGCGGGGCCTACGGCCTTTCCTCGTCGCTCAAAAGGGAATGCGATCTGGTCCTGAGTTTATCTCCAATGACTTTTCCGCACGGGCTCTGTGTCCATCTTCTGGTCGAACAACTTTACAGAACTTATACTATTTTGAAAGGTCACCCGTATCATAAGGAATAGAGAAATGAGCAAATCCGGAAACCCGAAGGGAGTCTCATCAGAGGTAACGCCGTTCAAGCATTGCGCCGGCGGCGTTCGCTTCCGAGTGATCCTTGTGGTTCTCACCCTCATTCTGGCGGGAGGCGGAATATCGGTTTTTCTTCAACGCCAGGAGCAAACCCACCGCATCGATCTGGACAAGGCGGTAACAATACGAGATTACGGCATGCAAAAAGCATTGCTGCTTCTCGGCAGTGACCCCAACCGGGATAATGGCTTACCCCGAACTCCATATAACGACGGGTGGTATGAGGTGACTCTTAAGAGGCGTGAATCAAAAGATTCAGTTTACGTCACCATCACGGCAACCGGTTCAACGGGAAGTGCTGCCGTGACGGACTCCCGGTATCTCGTCCGATCCCTCGATTCAGCAGACTCTCATGGTTGGAAGTTGCTGCAGAAGCGATAAGCAACCTTCTTTGATCGCACCTTCCCCCTCCCTTTCGCCTATGCGATGCGCTGCGTTGGGCTGAGCTGTGTCGATGTGAACTGAGTCGAACATCTATGGATGGATGCTCCCCGGGGCTCATGTTTCGATCCGCTCAACACGAACGGTGGTTTTATCCACTTGGTCGACGGTAACCCGTTCACGCTCCGACCCGCTCATCACGAATGGTAGTTCTCGGACACGCGTGCACAGCGACCGGTACCGAAGACCGCGGGCCGAAAACACAGCTTCATCTTAGCCGTTACAGTTGTACCCAAACGGCCTAAACAGCTCCCGACAGCAACATACGAGCCTCAGAGTATCAGGACGGTCTTCGGCTGTGTATTGACATTATACCCGCTTTAAGTAACAATTAGTATACCCCCGTGTGCGCTGTGCCGCGGAGGTGGGCGGTATGAGTGGTATGAGCGGTAACACGACGATGTCGGGAGTTCTCCTACATGAGTCTTTTGGATGGAATTCGAGGGCATGGTGCGACTGTGGGGCTGGATATCGGCAGCCATTCCCTGAAACTGGTAAAGCTCAATCGTCGCAGAGACGGATACTATCTCGAAGCGACAGGACTTCGTGAGCTTGAGCCGGGCACCATTGAGGGTGGTGACATAAAAAAGCGAGACGCCTTGATTGATGCAATAACAACGCTGGTAAATCAGTGTGATCCCTCTATTGTCGAAGTCGTCATGTCTATGTCGGGTCATGGTATCCTGTCCGATCGTCTCACGTTCACCATTGATCCCAACGAAAACACCGAGGAAATGATTCTCTGGGAGGCAGGCCAACGCAGTCCGTTCGATGTGGACGATATAACGCTTGACTATAAAATTCTTACCCGGCGATCCGATTCGAATGAGATTGATGTGCTGCTTGTAGCGGCGAAAAACCAGGTAATGCAGGATTATGTTGATCTGCTGTACGATGCCGGATTGAAACCAACCATTGTCGATGTAGATGCGTTTGCGGTGCATAACTGTTATTCAGTTGAGATGGGAGAAGAGGCGCCCGAGGGAAATGTGTTACTGCTCAACATCGGGCACGAGCTTACAACAACCGTGTTCATGAATGACGGGGTGTATCACTCCACCAGGGACATAGCCACTGCCGGAGCGTTTTTCAGCAAAACACTTCGTCGAAACCTGGGAATCTCAGCCGAGAGTGCACAGGACATACTTAAGGGCCAGTCCGATCCGTCACTCGATATGAATGCGGTGAATCAGAGTATCGAATATGCGGTCGATGAACTCTCTTCCGGGATTAATCTTGCATTTTCCTATTACAAGTCATCGGGAGGCGGCTACAAAATAGACAAAATTGTGATCAGCGGAGGAGGATCGTACATTCCCGAGCTTGATACTCTTCTGGCCGACCGACACGAAACAACGGTCGTTCGATCAAATCCCCTCAGCGCCATAAAATTCGATCCCGGCCTTTTCGGGGGAACGGATCCGCAACGGATATCCGCGTTCCTGACTGTTGCCGTCGGACTTGGAATGAGGAAAATAGGCACGCAATGATGAAGCGCATCGAGATAAATCTTCTCCCGGTGGAGTATCGTGTCCGGCCGAAAACGATTCGGCTCGATCGCGAAATTGTATGGCCCCTGGTCGTAGCGCTTATCATTATGACCATAATGGGGATCATTACCGCAAACCTGAATGGTGAGATTGAGGCATTTGAGGCTAGAATTGAGAGTGTGGAGCGGGATATCGAGAAGAATCGGGTTGTCGCCAAAGAGATTAAGGACCTGGAGAAGAGCAGGGAAACGGTAATTTCAAAAATTCGTGCACTTGAGCAGATAGACGTCAGCAGGGAAAAATGGGTACGGATTCCGGAGATACTCTCACGCGAACTGCCGGAGCGTACCTGGCTTGTCGGAATGTCCGAAAACGGGAAACGGTTGCAGGTCAATGGGCAGACAATGTCGTTTCCCGAGGTGGCCGGATATATGGCCAGACTCAGCGCCACCGAGTTGATAAATGAAGTAGAACTGTTGATGATTGAGCAGACAGCCACCTCGGGCAAAGTCCCGCCAAGCAAAAGCGGCAGAAATCCCCGGTTGTCCAATCAGGCGGCACTTCGGAAGCGGGCCAGTCCCGACAAAGGAACATTTGATTTTGTCTTGCTTTGTACGCTGAATCAAGATCGGGACCGCGCGGTGGAGAACTCGTCGGTGGCTGGAGTGAATTGATATGAAGAACAGTAAGTACTTCAATCTTAAGAACCCGAAACTCAGAGCGGGACTGGCCATCATTGTACTCGCCGTGGGGGGGGCATGGGCGATTTTTCAGTTTAAGATAGAACCAATGCGGACAGACCTCGATAAATTGAAGCGTGAGCATGAACAGCTTCATCAGGAACTCCTGAAGATTCACGCCATGCGTCCTCGCCTCGCCGAACTGCGGGAACAACTTGCCGCCGACAGTCTGCGGCTTGATTCACTTCGGTCGATGTTTCCCGATCAGAAAGAAATACCGAAACTCATTCGTGAGATAACGCGAGTGGCAAAGGCATCCGGAATCACCACCACAACCTTCACCCCGCAGCCCGACAGCGTACGGGAGTACTATGTCGAGAATAACTACGAAATGGCGATAATTGGAGGGTAT
>CAZEMW010000021.1:7868-14066 GCA_964513105.1 uncultured Fibrobacterota bacterium | reverse complement strand
TGCAACAGACGACCCGGGCGCTCTGAAGGTACCTTCCGTCTCTCACCGACTGGGGGAACCCCAGCTCGGAGACGAATGTAGGTCCGTCCCCGCACTCGGCCTTCATGCGTATGATACTGCCCAATCACGCGAAAAGGAGATATACCGACTGAGCAGATACCGCGAAAAATTCGTTTCTTCGAACAGTGAGTATTTGGCGCCGGTTGATACGATCATTAAGCTGGTCCGAGAGTTTGAAGAAGAACAGTTTCGCAACGTTTCGGCCACAATGGTGCTGAACCACGGGGATTATCAACCCTCGAACATTGTTGTCGGGCGCCCCGAGCCTTCATATGTTTGCGCCGTCGACTTTGCTAATTGCCTCATGATGAATCCGGCTTTCGATGTCGGCTATTTTATAAGCCAGACGTTCTACCAGCTGAAATACCACACACATGGAGAAATCCAGTTTCGGGACAACGATTTCATAATCGATTACCTCTCAGCATGCCCCGAGTCACCACAGGTGAATTTTCTCTGGGACGTTGGAATGTACCGACTTCGTGGAAATCTGAGCATTATGGCTTTTCTGATAGGTGTTGGTAAGGGCGGGTCCGGTGATATGGCCGAGCTGGTTGAGCAATCAATCGGTCTTCAGGACATCCTGGTGTAGCGCCCGGCAAAAGCCTCCCCCCTCACCGCGCCGCGTCGGGTGAATAGCTCAATTGGGAACAAAAAAACCACACACTACTGGTAGAGTTCATGGTATATTGGCATCGACGGGTTCACGCATAGCATTTTATGTGTTGTGGGTTTCGTCTGTGGTGAGATTTGTCCAATTTCATTGAGCCGAATTACTCAGAACCAGGGCGCAAGCGTATTCTTTTAAATAGTGCCTGTCCGAAAACCCCATTCAGCGCCTCGCCAGTCACTTTCTCGCTCGGTCGAGGCACCAAGGCGAGTTTCCGGACAGGTACTAGATAAGCATGCGGTTACATACAATGTCTTTAGCCACCCGATCTTTCCATGACGGAGATTTCATGCGATTCTTACTTTTTTGCCTCTTTTTCCTCTTTTTACCACTGCCCGGCGTTGCCGCATTCAGAGTCCTCTCCGGTGACCGGGAGAAGGTGGATATCAGATTCACGACGGATATAGAACCGGTTACGGCGCCTCAAAGAAGGAATTCGGCATTTTTTTCTCCCGATGCCGACGGAATCGTTGTTGATTCCGGTGGTCGACGGCTTCCGTCATTCTCTTTCCGAATAGCCTTGCCCGGGAGTGGGAGTCCTCAAATTTCAGTCATCTCCCTTGAAAAAGACACCGTTGATCTGCGTTTGCTTCCTACGGATACGGCCTCGGCATTCGCACACGACACTTCAATTGCCGCCGCTCCCGCGGGATGGCTCAGTACGCCGAAATACGAATCGATCGGGGGCATGCGCACGGCCCTCTACACCGTTTCACCGGTCTCAATCAACGATGAGGCCAAGCAGGTCACAATTGTGCGGGATGTCTCTTTCCGCATTTCTCATCCCATGCCGACAGTGATGCCGTCATCCCTTTCGCTTTTCGATCACCTGCTGTTGAAATCTTCCACTCTGAATAGCGAGTTCCTGGTCTCCTCCGAAAATGACCGTTATGACTCCTTCGGGAGTCCCAACTCCCGCCGTGCAGTTTCAGCATTCTCGGTCGCCGCCCGGACGCGGGCCGATGGCTCCGCGATACAGACCTCTCGTCTGGTTCGGATGCCTGTTGATCGCCTGCTTGAGGAGCACGTCGGCGAGCTCTCCACCGACAGGATTTCATTGTACGCCGTTCCTCGTTTCGGCCTGGACTCCAAGGCAAAATCCGACTCATCCGCCCCCGCCGGTTTTTGTTCGGTGCCCGTAATAATGGATGATATTGATCAGGACGGTTTCCTGGACCACGAGGATCAGATTCTGGCCTATGTACAAGCATCTTCCGGCTGGTGGTACGATTCTTCGGAGGACGCCTTCGAATACCGCGAAAACAAGTATAATGACGAAAGACAGTACGTGCTTGTCCTCGGTTCGGATGCAGAACCCCTTCCTATGGAATTCTGCCCACAACCGTCGGAAGCGGATACCGAAATCACGTCATTTCCGGCAATCCGAAGGTACCGCGATTTTTCGTCCGCCATGGAATCCGACAACCGACTTATCCTGTCTACGCTTGATCCCGAAACAGCCCTTACGATAGCGTATCCGCATGCGGACTACGACCATTTCGACGCTTCATTCCGGCTCATTGCCGATTCGAAAGGCACAACAGGGATAAACGTATTCTGGGCCGGGAATGCCATTTCAAACGATCCACTCCTTCCCCATACCTGGACGGCCATACCCGCGGAAGCCCGTTCCCCCGCCGCGGTCAAACTAAAAGGGACATTCCCGGATTCCACCGGTGCGGTCCGAGTCGAGGCCGTAGAGCTCCGCTACAACCAACTGCTGGATATGGAGGGATTGAGCGAATTGGAAATCTTCCCGCCGAAAGGAGACGGGGTTCACGCCTTTACCGTCCGAAACCTTCCTGAAGAAACATGCTATGCGCTTCGAGTCCCGCAAAACGATTCAGACATTTGCCTGCTTGACCGGGTGCCCCCGATGATATCGACGTACTCCTGGTACGATTCCACCAGCGCGAATGTGCGGTACCACATAATTGCCGAATCGAGCATTGAAACGATTGATTCATTCTTTGAGTGACCTCTCCCGAGGGCAGAGAGCCGGCGGAATCGGAATCGAGAGCTGAAGAGCTATTTCGTGCGTGCCAAGGCATTCGTTGGCAACCAAACCGGCGGCCGGCCTGTCCTCTCTTGCCGGAAACCTTGTCAATAGGAGTCCATTCGGGGGAACAGGACAACGCGGTTCGGTTCTATCGAGAGCTCAAACTGTCGGCGTAAAACCTCGAGGTAGGGACTGTCTCCCGCATTTTGATCATTTATTTTCTCTACCGCGATTTTGCGCATGGTAGCGGATGGTCCGGCCGACAGATGGTGAAGAAATCCCGGGTATTCCTCAATTCCCGGGTGATCGGGTGTGGTGAAAAACGTCAGGTTTTTTCCCAACCGGCGTGAGATAAGTACCGGGCGGGAGCCCTTGAACACCAGATGCGTCCGATCGCTTCGGGGAGGAAGATCGAACGGAAGATCGGTAAGATCAAGCCCGCAGATCGATGAAGGATCGGCGGCATTGATCCAGTAGACACGATCGGTACCCTCTTTTGTTTTGTGTAACCGACTGATACCGTCCGGGGACGCGAACTGCAGCCCGGCTACGCCTCGAAAGAACATTCCCGCCACCACTTCTCCCGACAATTCCATAATCCGGAGAGCCCGAAAAACCGACGACCATTGGAAGGCGGGCAGTTCTCGCTTGAGAAGCGAGCGAAACAGAACGCCATACCGGTCAAGCAGCACCCGAACACGATCCTTTCTACGCTCTTCCGTCTCAAGGATACCCCGGTCGGCTTCGTTTTGCGGCACATAATACCACCTTCCGGGCGCGATGATTGTCCGTTTTTGCCGGTAGCCTATCCGCCCACGCCTTCTGCCGGTCGAAGTGAACCGATGATCGGGTGGAGGTGTCGAGCGAAACGATGTATGCACACCTTTTCGTACGGCCGCAAAGGTGTCGTTGGAGATCCGACCTTCCCACGCCGCATCCCACAGAAGAGATGCCAATTCATCGGCATGAATGCTTGTGTGGCGAAGTAGTTGCTCAAAATCAAAATTCCCCATCCGGGAAGGGAGAATGCCGTCTTCGCCTGTCGCCCGGGTTTCTGTTGCGTTTTCATTCGGCCCCAAGGCCCCGGGCGCATCCTTTTCGTCAAGGAGATCCCGTTCCGAAGAGTAGTAGAAGGCGATCCGACGCCTTCCCGTGCCGACCCATGATACACCTTGTTCGAGAAAAACGGTATCCAGCCACGACGGATCATACCGTTTCAGCCGGGCCGGCAGAATATCACTTTCCCACAAGCCGGCCGGGGCCGGATAGTAAAGAAGTGCCTCAAGGTGTCCAAGAACCTCGTATACGCCTTCCCCGTCATCACCGACACCGGCTTTCTCCGCCAGAAAAGGCTGCAGGTGCTCCGACCCGAGGGGCTCAATGCTCATGCGACGACGACTACGAGTCATCCGTAAAAGAATTTCGTATGTTTCGGCATCGCAGACATGCTCCTCGGCATGATCGGTGATGAGCGGGCCGGTCACGACTTTTTCCTCTTCGGCAAGCTCCCGTATCCATTCGTTCACCTTTTCCACCGAAATAGCGGCGGCCCGGGCGACTGACGCAATTGGTCGCGGACCGTACGAGGAGAACCATTGCGCAAAAGTTTCTCGTTCATCTTCTTCATCCTCGGGAATTGCGCATACTTCGAGAACGGTACCAAGCACCGGATCATGATACGTAAATACGGTTGGCGGATACAGAGACTTAGCGAGAAACGGTGCACGTTCTCGTAGTGCGAACATTCGACGATTTCCCTCGGCATCGTGGAGCGCGACAAGTTTCTCTGCCACCACCTTCAGGATATCGGAGAGGCGTAGTTCGGCATCCCTCATCATGGCCGATTCCATAGTATTCATCTCCTCAAGGGAGACCAGTACTCGATCACCGATCCAGTCGAGAAAATCCTCCGGTGTCGAGGGGGCGTATCCGGGGGCCAGCCTCAGACGCTTCTGTTCGAACTCATGAACGACTTCGGCCGGTACCGTGGGACGAATTTCAGGATTGTGGAGCAGTTCTTTAATGAGAGTCTTTCGAACAGGAGTTTCCCCGGTCGTTTGCGGCGTATCCGTCATATACATGTAGGTGTTTACCTGCTCGAATGTTACCGTACGCGCCAACGGACTGGGAGTAGCGGTATACACCTGGGTCACGCGAGTGCGGCCGTCCTGAACCTTCTCGAGCATCTCCCGCAAATTGGTAAGATCAAAAAGATCCTGAAGGCAACTCCGCCAGGCCTCGAGCCGAATCGGGAAATCATCATAGCGCCCGACTGAGCTGAGGAGTTTCTGTGACCGAAGACGCGAAATCCAGAGAGGGGTTCGACGATCAAAGCCGGTTTTCTCAAGAAGCAGTGCTCGTTGCGAACATTCCCGAAACTGTGCGCCGAACAGACCGGATCCCTCCAAACGCTCCCGCAGGAGCTCCTCGAGTGTGGCGGGCATTACAAGCGCCAACAACTCATTCGCATCGATATCGTCGGGAAGCAACACCGCCACGCAGTCGTCCCCGGCAAACACCTCGGCACGCGCATGATAGCGTCGTTCCCAGGCAGCATCAAGCGCCAATGCATACGCCTTATTGAGGCGACCACCCCAGAAGTTGTGTATGACACATTGCGTACCCGGTGCCCCACCGGGACCGGATCGTACATGCTCCACCACGATGTGCTCATGGCCGGGAAACGGCCCGTCGGTTATTTCCTTCTGCAATTGCACGAATTCGATAAGTGACTCGGCGGCGTTTGAGCTCACGTTGAGCCTGGTGGAGATCCGTTCCACGGCATGCTCGTCGTCAAGGAGTGAATCCACGATCTTTGCCGTTTCGCTGATCCGACGGGAGAAATGAAAGTCCCGGCCGACACCTTCAGCCTTCCAGAAGGGTGTGGCGCGACCGTTTCGATCTCCCGGGGTAACCAGAACATCATTGTGGGTTATGTTTTCGATTCGCCAGTTCTGGTTACCGAGTGTAAACAGCTGACCGACTTTTGCTTCCCACACGAATTCTTCATCGAGCTCACCGATCAGATTGTTGTTTTTGGCATCCCGCATTCGGTAATACCCCCGGTCGGGGATAGTGCCGCCCGACATCCGTACCGCATGAAGTGCTCCCGGACGAGCACGTACGGTCTTGTCGAGGGCATCGACCGTGACCTTGGGCGCCAACTCGCGAATATTGGTGCCCCCATACCGTCCCGCCAGCATCGAGACGACAAGATCAAAATGCTCACGCACCAGTTCTCGATAAGGATAGGACGTCCGTACCAACGAAAAGAGTGAATCGAGATTCCACGTCCGAACCCCGACCATGGCAACGATTATCTGAGCGAGAACATCAAGTGGCGAGGTGATGGGACAAATCGGCTCGATATCCCTTTCACGGACTGCTTCGGCGCAAGCCGCGGCATGTAAAATGTCATTGGGGGTAACCGGGAAAAAGGTTGACCGAGTTTTAACTCCAACCCGGTTTC
>CAZEMW010000021.1:0-7858 GCA_964513105.1 uncultured Fibrobacterota bacterium | reverse complement strand
CGGCCCGTCCTATCCGTTGCGCCGCCGACGAAAGAGAAAACGGCGTTTGAACCAGTACGACTTCATCCAGTTCTCCAATATCAATTCCCATTTCCAGCGACGCAGTTGCAACGATTGCTTTCAGTTTTCCGGCTTTCAGGCGTTGCTCCACCTCGGTTCTGATTTCGCGGGAAAGTGACCCGTGATGGGCATACGCAACAGGCTGGTCGTATCCGGCATTGAGATTCAGTGAAATCTTCTCGCACATCCGGCGGCTGTTCGTGAATATGAGCGTAGTCCGATTCTCTTCAGTCAACCCACGAATATCTTCGATAAGCGTACTCCGAAATTCCTCCCGCGCCGAATCGGCTTCTTTTGATTTGGGAAACCGAATTCGCAGCTCATAGTGCTTCTGTTCCCGAGACTGAACCGGTATCACCTCCCGCGGACGGCGTGTTTCGGGTGCGTCCGGATCTTCCATGGTAAAGCCGCCCACAAATGCCGCCACCGTCGGTATCGGGCGAACGGTAGCGGACAGGGCAATTCTCTGAAACTCTCCGGAAAGCGGGACAAGACGATCGACTGCCGTGATCAGGTGTGTTCCGCGTTTCGTTGCGACTACGGCATGGATTTCATCCAGTATGACCGTCCGCAGAGAAGTGAGGCCCGCTCGTGAGTTCTGAGAACAAAGGAGAAGATTGAGGCTCTCGGGAGTAGTGATGAGAATCTCGGGAGGGTTCCGAATCATTTTTCGACGTTCCGACGTCGGCGTATCTCCGCTTCTGGTCAAAACACGTATTTCGGGAAAAGGTACCCCTTCGTTCCGCGCGCGACAGGTTAGCTCTTCCAGCGGAGACAGAAGATTCCGGCGAACATCGGTGTTCAAAGCTTTCAGTGGAGAGATGTAGAGCACGCTACATACGCCGGTCGGCCATGCTCCACTCAGCAATTGATTGAGGGACCAGAGGAATGCGGTCAATGTCTTACCGGTCCCGGTAGGTGCGGTTACCAGAACATGCCTGCCCTCGGCAATGAGCGGCCAGGCACGATTCTGGATCTCGGTCGGTGCGCCGAACCGTTCCGAAAACCAGGCTCTAATCAAAGGGTGGAACGCAGTGAGTGTTGACATAGGTGACACACAAGATTTGCCGAATGGTTGGTACGGTTCTTTTCAAAGGCTTCCATGCCCTGAAAAGGCTCTTCGAGGCCTACCGAAAGGATGCTCCGTTTGGTGGCTGATCCCGCCAGGCGGGACGAAATGCCGAGGTATCCGGCCTCGCCCGACTCAGAGGACTCTTCGAATTGCCGCCAGGTGAGTTCGGAAGTACTGGTTATCGAGCCGACTTATGGTTACGCCTTTTTTCGAACTTGCATGCGCGAATCGACCGTCCTCCAGGTAAATTCCTACATGGTTAATCCGGTTGAACAACCCTCCCCGGAAGAAGACCAGATCACCTGCGCGAGCCTCGGTTTGTGAAACGCGCCTGCCGAGATCGCTCATGGCACGAGAGGACCGCGGAAGGTCGGCCCGGCACACCTCGCGAAAAACGGTCTGGACAAAACCGGAGCAGTCCATGCCCTTACGGGTTGTTCCCGCCCAGCGGTAAGGCGTACCCAGATATGAGTCGATCGTCGTTTTCAGTTTATCGACCGGAATGCGGTAGGAAGTGCGATAATCCCAATCGGGAGGAACCAGAACCCGTTTTTCGCCCTTCGGGGTGGATTCGACACGCACCGTCGATCGACTGTACCTGACACTTGGAGACAGGCACCCGGTCAGAAACGCGAACAGAACCGATACCGTAACCGCCGGCGCGAATTTCATACAATCACCGTGAAAGTTGTTGAGCTGCGTATCCCAGCTTGAGCAAGGTATCCTCTCGCCACTTTGGTGCCATAAACTGAGCACCGATCGGAAGTCCTTCATGCGCCCCACACGGTACACTGATGCCGGGTATACCGGCCAGGTTTGCGGAGACGGTATAGATATCGGTCAGATACATCTGCAGCGGATCGTCACATTTCTCCCCAATAGCAAATGCCGGAGTCGGCGTTACCGGTGAAAGAATGGCGTCACATGTTTTAAAAACCGAATCAAGATCCCGCGCAATGAGCGTTCGCACTTTGGCACCTTTGAGATAGTAGGCGTCGTAGTAGCCGGAACTCAGCACGTACGTTCCCAGCATGATCCGTCGCTTCACCTCGGCCCCGAATCCCTCCTCGCGGGTCATGCGATACATCTCGTGGAGGTCGGTCGCATTCTCGTGTCGATGCCCATACTTGACACCGTCGTATCGCGCCAGATTTGACGAAGCCTCGGCCGTACACACAATGTAGTAAGTTGCGATCGCATATTTCACATTCGGCATTGAGACTTCGGTGAGTTTGGCCCCTTCTTTCTCCAGAGAACCGGCCAGCTTTTCGATAGCCTTCCGCACGGGTTCTGAAAGGCCTTCTCCAAAGTACTCCTCAGGAAGGCCCAGCCGCATCCCTTTTACGGTCCCGTCGTACAACGCATCGTCCTCTACAAACGGTCGACGGGCATTGGTCGAATCGCGGGGATCGGATTTGGAGATAATCTGCAGCAGCGTGCCCAGATCCCGAACATCGGCGGCAATAGGACCGATCTGGTCCAGGGATGAAGCGAACGCCACCAATCCATACCGCGAGACCCGTCCATAGGTCGGTTTCAGGCCGGCGACCCCGCAGTGACTGCAAGGCTGTCGAATCGATCCTCCCGTGTCTGAGCCAAGTGCCGCCGGAACCATATCGGCCGCAACCGCAGCCGAACTCCCACCGCTGGATCCACCCGGGATTCTCTCAAGGTTATGGGGATTGCGTGTGGTCTTCATCGCCGAGGTCTCGGTGCTTGAGCCCATGGCGAATTCATCGAGGTTGGTCTTCCCGATTATGACCGCACCGGCGGATTCAAGCGCGGCGGCAACGGTGGCGTCGTACGGGGGCACAAAATTCAGAAGCATCTTCGAAGAGCAGGTTGTGGGCACATCCAGGGTGCAAATGTTGTCCTTCAGCGCAATCGGAATTCCCGCCAGGGGCAAGGACGCTCTCACTTCGGTGGAGAGATTGTCTATTGCCGCGGCATGTTCGCGCGCTCGTTCGGACTGCACCGAAACGAATGCCTGGATGTCTCCGTCTTTCTCGCCGATACGAGACAGAGCTCTATCCACGATCTCAAGACTGCCGACAGAGCCGTCCTTCACTTTCGCGGCGACCGCCTTGAGCGGCTCGTCGAAAAATGCCATTGCAATACCTCTCTAAAGTGTTCGGTTAAACCGAAACAAGCCTATCTTGATTCCTGTGTTCCGCAGCCAAATCACGGCATTCCGCGCAGGCCGGTGCGTAAGTTCGGCTGCAAAAACACCGCGGAGCGACTATGAAACCCGGATCACCGGTACCATCTGAAAAAATACAGACTGAGAGCGAGTCCGACAATGCTGAGCAAACTGAGACGAAGTTGAAACCCCAGCAGAAACTTAACGGCACTAAGATCGATAACCAACGGATTCAGTGCGCTGGCTCCCTTATTGCTCCCCGGATCCTCAAACCCGAATGTGATCCCTTGTGCGTTCCCAAAATCCCCGACCCCGAATGTCACGTTTGTCGTGAAGAACAACTCTACGACATTGTTCTCCCCGGGAATAACCGAGCGGACAAAGGAGTTGAGATACGACCCGATGAGAATTCCCACGATCACAACGAGTATCAATGTCCAGATATTTCTCTCTTTTAATCCGATAGCCATGTGCCATATCCTCACAAATGTATAGGGTACGTTCCCCGGTGCCCCGACCGATAATCGGCGACGCGCTCTTTTCACCGCTCGAGTGCCCCGACTGCGTTGCTCATTCGTAGCACACGCCCGCTGTTTGACACACTCGCGTCCTGCCGGTGCACCCAATCATCCCGCATTAGCACATCGCTAATGGTTGGGCAGGGAGCCGACTCTGATTTCGCGACCGACTCTCATAGTGCCTGTCCGAAAACCCCCATTCGGCGCGTCGACCGGCTGCGAAAGCGCCTGGCTTCGTTGTCCCAAGCCGTTCCGGGCGGCTACAGTATATAAATCCCCGTATCGCCGCGGATACGCCTCTTTGTGACGCCTCGCCAAGCGCTTTCTCGCTCGGCCGACACAACAAAACGGGTTTCCGGACAGACACTATCATAAATAAATTATGCTACAGGAACCATTGGGGATTTGAGGTTCCGGATTGCGGATTGTCCCCCGGAACTCGGTTCCCCGATCCTCAATTGAATGAGGCAGGGTATTCTTCAAGGTCCAGGGTAATCGACAATTTCCTCTTGTTTCGCACGATTTCCATGCCTATCTGGTCGCCGACAAAATAGTTCAGAAAAATACCTTCGATGTCGGAATGGCTGTGAATGCGGCGATTTCCCATTCGCACGATAATATCTCCGACTCGAATACCGGCATCATCCCCCGGACTCCCCTCGAGAACGTCGGTTACGATTACACCGTCCAGGTTGTCATATCCTTTCGACAGAGCAGTGCTGCGGTCAAGATCCTGAACACTGATACCCGTCCATACCGGACGACGACGTCCGTGCTCAAGAAGTTCATCAACCACTCTCTTCGCTCGTTCGATTGGTATGGCAAAACCGATTCCGATCCATCCCTTGTTCTGCTTATTGTCGGTATAGATAAATGAATTGATCCCTATGACCTCTCCATGAGCATTCACCAGCGGCCCACCCGAATTGCCCGGATTGATCGCGGCATCGGTCTGGATCATGCCCTGATAATAGACATCCTCAACCGGCATGAAATTCCGGTTCAGAGCGCTCACCACCCCAACGGTAACGGTCGGATTGGGATCGAAGATATAGAGAAACGGATTACCGATCGCCAGCACCCACTCCCCGATCACGATATCTTCGGAGCGTCCAAGCTTTGCTACTTTCAGGTTGTCGGCCTTGACGCGAATCAGCGCCAGATCAGCCTGCGGATCCTGTCCGATGACATTTCCGGGGATTTGTCGGCCGTCCGGAAAATTAACAACCAGTTTTCCGGCGCCCTGGACGACATGATTGTTTGTGAGAATCAGGCCGTCCTCGCTGATAATGACCCCCGATCCCATTCCTCGCACTTCTTTGTACCGTGGGGCGGGACGAGGACCGTAAAAAAGGTCGAAGAAGTCTTCGTAGTAGTAGGAATTACCGACATATTTCTGAGCGGTGACCACGATCCCAACAACGCTTGGGGAGGCTTCTCGGGTGGCTGCGACAATCGCATTGTGCCGTGAATCAAAGATTTCGGTCGTTTCGGATCCCGAATCGCGCGTATCCGCAGGACTTTCCGCCACAGGCAATGCGGGGCGAGTAGTTTGCCGTCGATCGGAAACCGGCTCGGGGGAATAATACCGGCGCATCAGTTCACCACCGACGAGTGCGCCGAGAAGCAATCCCACGAGCAGGATAAGAACATACGTCCCTACACCGCCGGTTCGGTTTGTTAGCATTGCAGGCAGTTTCATCTTGTTCGAATCCAGAAAACTCTCCGCGTTTAAACTTCGTTGTAGGCGACGTATTCAAGCACCAGACCATGGGGCGGAGCTGTTTCGCCGACCAGCGATCTATTCTGAAGACGTAGTATCTCTTCAAGGGGGCTTTGTATTTTCCCGCAGCCCAGGCCGACAAGCGTCCCCACGATTGACCGGACCATTTTGTACAGAAACCGGTTCGCTCGAATCGTGAAGACAACCAGATCGCCATGCCGTTCAAGCTCGGCCAGGTGTACCGTGCATTGCATCGTCTTGGCACCGTGCCCCGTCGCACAAAAGGCCGTAAAATCATGTGTTCCCATAAGTGCGGGAAGTGCGTCTCTTACCCGCTCCCATTCGATTCGACGTCCGGGCCACCATGCTCGAGTTCGATGCAACGGCGATTTTCTGCCGGCCAGGTAGTACTTGTAGGTCCGATGGACCGCGGAGTACCGCGCATTGAACTCATCCGGCACGGCACGAAAATCGTATACGGCGATGTCTTTGGGCAAAACTCCGTTCACCGCCCTGCGCAGCCGGTAGACATCGATATCGCCGGCAAGGTCCACATGCGCCCCCTGGCCGCGCGCGTGCACCCCGGCATCGGTGCGCCCCGCACCGAAAACGCCGCAATTCGTACGAGTAACCGTGCTGAAAGCGTTGTTGAGCGTCGACTGTATACTGACAGCGTCGTTCTGGACCTGCCATCCGGCATACCCGGCTCCGTCGTATTCTACTCGGAAAAAGTACCTCATCACTTCTACGCAGCGCTCTCAAGCACGCTCACCCGTGCGATTTTAAAGCAAAGGATCTGCACATCTTCCTTTGTCCCCGCCACCTTTCCCGTCTTGATTCCGATATCGAACTCCCGAAGCCAACGAAGTATGCATTTAAGGTGCGGGTCTTTATAGGTCCGGGCATGGTCGACCACTCCGGAAAGTATTACGATTGGATACGCTTTCTTGACCGGATCATTCGGCCGCAAAAGCCCCGCGGCGACACCGATTTCGTGACCAATCTCGTTTTTCTCGTTGTAGGCACCCCGCTTGTCCAGAAACCGCTTTATTCGTGCCGGATTCTTCTTTGCATAGATGCGAATCCGGAACAGGGCCCAGAAATGACGAAACAGTGCCGTGACAAGCGTTGGAGGATAAAACGTCGCCGAATACAGCGAATCTACGATCTCCAGAGCCCGCGGAAGATCGGCTTTGCCCAGAGCACGGGCCAATTCGAAAACGTTCATTGTGCGGGTAGCCCCGGTGATTCCGTCAATCGCTTCACGGTCGATCGCCGCTTTCGGCGGCAGATGGATGTCTATTTTTTGAAGCTCGGAGTACAGGGTGTCGAGTTCCGGGCCGACAAGATCGACCAGATATTCGGCATCTTTTTTAGAGATCGTCCTCTTGAAGAGAGACGGTACTCGTTCGGTAATCCATTCGGGAATCTTGTAGTCCGGAGGACGAATGAAATCGAGGTATTTCACCCCCGCGGGAGGCGTGCTTCGCCCTCCTTTAATACCCAGGGCCGCAAGAACATCCTTTGCCCCTTTTTTCTTTTTATCATCCAGCTCCACTATCAGATACACGTCCGGAATATCCATACCGAGCACATCCGTGAGGCTTTCACAATCCTGGGGGGAAAGATTCCGGGCATGACGAACCGAGAAAACCCGGACCGACTGGAACAACGAAGGAGTCATCATGCGCTCAACAAATGACGCAAAGGCCTCACGTCCCCCGTCGAACCGTTCTTCTTCAATCGAATCATTTGTTTCTTCGATCGTATGCACGAACTCATCACGAGCTTTCTCCCGACCGACCGTATCGTCGCCCGAAAGTACCAGAACCCATGTTCTTTTCTCTGCATCTCCGGTCATATCATGCCACCAGCTCTCGAAGGGACGAATAATCCTTTTTCAGGCTCTCGATAAAAACGGCCTGAGAGGCGATAAATGTCCGCGCTTCTCTGCGAAGAACCGAATCGATGCAGTCGGAGAGCTCACGACCGTTTTCCACCGGGAATGCCACGTTGGCCTGCCGAAGCCGCTCGCAGCTCACCCGTTGAGAGTGGTAATGCGGTCCGAAAAACACAGGTATCCCGAATTGCGCGGCCTCCCAGACATTATGCCCACCGACCGGAATGAAAGTGCCTCCGATAAAGGCGACATCCGCGATCCGGTACATATCCTCCAGCACCCCATACTTCTCTACCAGACACACCTGCCAGTCACACGGAACCTTGGTGTCGTGCACGTGAACCGTTTGACTCCCAAGCTCGTCGATAAACTTTGCTGAGTCCTCCAGATAACGAGGTACGACAATCCATTTGTACGCCCCCGGTTTTTCACGATGCGTCTCTAC
>CAZEMW010000020.1:12249-14102 GCA_964513105.1 uncultured Fibrobacterota bacterium | reverse complement strand
CCACAAACCGCCGAGTACTTCTTGTCGGTGTCATCGCGCTTTGGATTGTCACGGCAGTCTCGGCGACAGGTGCGAAAGAGGATGAATGGCGAAAAAGGGAGCTTCTGGTCGGAAGGTTAAGTGCCGAGTTGCACAAGATGGACATTCTTCGACACGAGCTTTCAAGTCTTCAGGATCTCCTCGGTGATTTTCGCAATCTGCAGCTCTTTCCAGAATCAATTACCCGGCTTACCGATACAACGCTTGTTCTTTTTGACCGAAAAATCGAAACCCTTCAGCAAAGACATGCTCGACTCCGTGAGCGAGTTGATCGGCTGGAGCCGGCGCTTGTGGACGCACTCCAGATTCTTCGAGAAATGGTGGTTGGGCAAGCGGTCGATGAGATGTTTGAGGTGCTCGAGGAAGGAGACCTGAAGCGCATACAGAATATGATGCGAATCAAGCATGCAATTGATACTCTCTACCAGGAAACCGATTCGCTGCTCAATTGGGTCGGGACAAAGATGGGATTACCCAATGAAAAATACGACCGTCCACAAGACGATTTGGATGCATTTGTCGAAGTTGTTCGCGCGGGGCTCGCAAAACGAAACGAACCAATGTACCGCGAGACCGCGCGTTTGGTGGACTCGCTGGCCGACCGTGCTTCGGCAGATCAGATAGACCGAATGTTCCGTGTGGAAATCGCGGGGCTGAATTCCCCCGCAGCATCCGGCAAAGCGGTCGTGGTGGGTCGCAAACTGAAGACACTTGAGAACCGTTATTCAAACAAAATTGACGAGGAGTATCTTTGTCGCCGATTGGCGGCATTCTATTTCAGGATCGGCGATTACCGCTCTACTCTCGAAAAAGCATTACGCCTCTCGCCCGGTTCCCGATACGACTCTCTACGAACAAGTTATATCATCCAGAGCCGCTATGCTCTCGAAGAGTATCAGGCAATCTGGGACTGGGCCCGACAATTTGACTTTTCATCTCTTAACGGCAAGGATAGAAACCTTGCGCTCTGGATCGCAATCGAAAGTGGAATAGCAGTGGGTACGGAGTACGATTTCAGCAATCTTGCGGACGGACTGGTAAGGACCGCATCATATAACGCACACCTGCTTCATGCATTCTCCCGTACCTATTCGGTCCGCGGTGACCATAGAACGGCTCTTTCTGTCCTGAAAAGCGCGCGACGGCTCCATGCCTATACTCCAGAGGATGAAACGGCATTGCAGCGAATGCGGTTGACGACAGCACAAACCTACTTTGAGACGGGTGATATTGAAAACTCTCTTGAGATTTTCTTCGATCTGCTCGAACATCCCTCGCTTTTTGCAGACGCTCTTTTCGGCATCGCCTGGTGCTATATTCGAATGGGATTGTACCGCAAGGCGGAAACGACTCTCCGTAAACTGATATCTCAAAATCCCGATTCTCCGCTGGCGGCGGATGCGATTCTGATAACCGCAAGACGGTACGCAAACAAGGCCGATTACGAGTGGCAACGGCTCACCCACCTGCAGGAACAAAAGGACAGGCTCAGCACGACTCTTCGGAGGATTGAGAAACGACGTAGTCTGGCTTCGCCGGAGGAATCATCAGATGCACTTGATTCAGCACATCGTGAAGTCTTAACAATGCTTCAGGATTTGGACGCGAAATCGATACCATCCTACGCCGATATCGCTGAACACTATAATCGGTCGGTAAAAATCTGTGAAATAGCAGGCCGGTATTATGAGACCGGCACCTTTCAGCAGATACCTTTCTCCAGGAAACGCGAACAACTCCTCCACCGGCTGGATTCGGTGCTGGCGGCAGTTCATGCTGAGTCCCCAACCGCCGAAGGCTTCACCGCGCAAACG
>CAZEMW010000020.1:0-12239 GCA_964513105.1 uncultured Fibrobacterota bacterium | reverse complement strand
GCCTTGTGCATCGGAGTCTGGTATTAAAGGCCGAGATACTCCTCTCGCGATTTCGGTGGGAACGTGATTACATCAACTGGAGTAAACTGCAGGTTAAGAAGCGACTCGAAAGCGTAAAGAAAAGGGATGTCATCTCGGACACAACTGCGGATCTGTCTCAAATGCGACAAGCGGTACTGGGAGCCAGGCTTGATTCTCTTGCGGTGTACGGTGACACGATTGCACGTAGATGGTCGGACACCCTCATAACGGTATTCTCCGAACTTCTTAAGACAAAACTGTCCGCCGAAGATGAAGCGTACCTGCTATATCACCTCGGCGAAATTGCATATGAACGTGAGAACGCTCAGTTTGCCTCTCAATATGCCATGTACGAAAAAAAGCTGGATCGGCATAATGACTCGATCGGAGCCCTCCCCCCTCCTCCCACTCTGTCGCATAATGAAAGCATCGATCTATATAGACGTATTCTAAGAAGTTTTCCACAGAGTGATATTGTGCCGGCTGCGATGTACAGCCTGGCCTGGTGCCATAGTGATCTGGGTTCTCAAGACAGTGCCGCACTGCTCATGAAGAGTTTGGCTACCCGATTCTCCCAGTCAAAGTATACCCCTCAGGCTCTCCTATTCACGGGGGAATACCTCTTTGAGGCCGACAGACTTGATTCCGCGGAGGTGGCATATCGAGAAGTTCTTAAATATCCGGAAAGCGAGTGGTTTGATGAAGCTTTGTACAAACTCGCATGGACACAATACCGGCTCTCAAATCCCAACAAGGCAATAAGTACGTTCCTCGCCCTGGTCGACCTGAGCGAACATATCGGATCACGCAGCGGCCTGCTCGAGCGAGAAGCCCTGGACTATGTCGCAATAAGTTTCAGTGAACTGGACATTTCAGGGGACAAAGGTCTGGAAAAGGCAACAACATTTGTACAAAAACTCCAGGACCGACGCAAGGGGACTGAAATACTTCATCGACTCGCCGCCGTGTACGTCGACCAGGGCCGGGATGATGCAGCCCGAAAGGCCTTTCGCCGGCTCATTTCTCTATACCCTGATTACGAAAAAAACTACCTCGCCGAGAGAGAGCTGATTCACCTCGGTGAGCGAGAACTTCCTTTGGATTCTCTGGCCGAACTGAAAATTGAGTTTTTCACAAAATACAATCGAAAATCTGAATGGGCATCACGGCAGATTGATTCGGTGACCACTTCGGCAGACAGTCTTGTTGCGGAAGCTCTGTACGACGCCGGCATTGCGCTGCACCAGTTTGCTCTGCAGCAAACTTCGGACACAGATTATGCCCCGGCTGCAGATACCTATGAACGGTTTATCGAATTCTATCCTCATCATCCGAAGGCAAATGAGTGCCACTACAACTATGCTGAAATACTTTTTTCCGCCGGGAAATTCGAAAATGCGGCACGCGAATATATGGAGGTCTCCCGTCGGTATCCCGACAGTAAATATCGGGAAACCGCGGCATGGAATGCCATTGTGGCATCGCGGAACCTGCTCCACGACCAGGAGACCGGTAGATGAAATCACTACGATATATCAGTACGATTCTTCTACTGCTTGTTGCCGGCGGATGCATTCCAATCGGGCAGTCGGCACTGTCGCAAAACTCAGCCCAATCAAAGAATGCCGACACGACTGTTCGCCGGGACACATCCCTAACCGATACCAATCAATCGCTCGCGGCCGACAGTATCAAAACTCTCAGTCCGGCTGCCGAACTCATGGTCGAAGCTTGCCGAAACTATCTTGAAGTCAACCCTTCTAGTCCGAAAATTCCGGAGGTGCTTTCCATACTAGGGTCTGCTTATTATGAAGAGGAATTCTACTCACTGGCGCGACAGACCTATCAACAGATACTTGAGCAATTCCCAAATAATCATCTCGCCTATAAATCAGTGGAACTAATCGCTCAGTCCTTCTACGAAGAAAAAGACTTCGAATCCGCACAGGTCTGGTATAGAAAACTTCGCGATCGGTCCTCCGAAGGGATTGATCGGGAGGAGGCAACTGCTCGCATAGCAGAATCCATTTTCCGAATGGCCGAGCTCCACGAAGAGAGTAAGCGTTTTGATGAGGCCGCCGGCGAATACGAGCGCGTCTCGCTTGAGTTTCCCGATTCCAAAATAGCAGACGTTTCCCTGTTGAATGCGGGGCTGTGCTACGAGAAGGCCGAGGACTGGTCCCAAGCGGTTCTCGCGTATCAACGACTTGTGCGGCGCTATCCGGAATCGAAACACGCACCCAGAGGTGTTTTCCGTACTGCAAAATCATATGAAAATATGAAAAAATGGGAACAGGCGGCGCGAACGTACCTCCAACTGGTAACCGATTATCCCTCCGCGCCAATGGTGGCTGCATCGCTGTACAATGCAGGATACTGTTTTGAAGAAGCACAGCGTCTCTCGGAAGCCGCTGCTGTGTACGAACAGCTCGCAACCGCATTCCCCAACGACTCCGATGCCGCCGATGTGTTGTTCAGAGCGGGTGAACTCTATGGCGAGATGAAAAACTGGGAGGCGGTCACACGAGTTAACAAGCAGTTTTCCGTACGATACGGTAACGACGTTGATAGAGCCGTGCAGGCCGTATGCATGGTCGGTATAGCCTTTTACATGCAAGAGAAAGTAGAACAGGCACTGACCGAACTTCGGAAAGCGATTGAAGTCTACAGTCGTCTACGCAGCCCGAGCACGACCAATTCATTCTATGCTGCGAAAGCGCAATTCACCATAGCCGAAATTTTTCATGAACGTTCAAATGCAATACACCTGAAACAGCCCAAAGCGGCGTACGCGCGTCTGCTCCAGAGGAAGTCCGATCTGCTGCGTGAAGCGGTTGAAGCATATTCGCACGTGGTCGAACTCTCTGTTTCTGAATGGACTACCAGAAGCATCTACCAAATTGGCGTCGCGTATGAAGACTTCGGATTGGGAGTGTTTCGGCAGGAACGCCCCGATGGAATGAACGTAGAAAAGCAATTGGCACTCGAACTGGGCATTGCTCAGGCTGTTGACCAGTATTTCATTGACAAAGCACTTCACTATCATGAGCAAAATGTGAAACTGGGGATACGCGAAAAAATCGAGAATGAGTACATTCTGGGATCACGGAAAAAGCTTACCTATCTGCCGTACATGGCCGGGTCAAACTACCTCTCGCTGGTGGATCTGGCATACGGAACGGAGACGGATGCCACTGCCCGGGGGGACTTTGCGCTCATTGCCAAAAAACTCGAAACGCTGCAACAGATCGCCCCCTTTCAGGAGAGAGCGATTGAGCTGTTCATGAAGGGACTTGAACTAGGGACGATGTATGAGCACCTGGACGATTTCTACGACAAATCCGGCTCATTGATCACGAAGACCTCCCACATGGTTGGCGGCATTTACTCAGAAGTGGTGGATATCGCCCGTGGGGCACCGATTCCGGACCAATTCGATGCTTACGAGCGTTTCGTATACAAAACAAAGCTGCTGAAACAGATCGAGCAGTATGAAGAGAACGCCGTAACCGCCTATATCAAAACCGTACGCATAGCGGAAGCATACGAAATCCGGGATACGTTCGTTGACGCAGCCGCGGATCGCATTGCTCGGACCCTGTTTGAGAGGGGGCGCTGCTATGATCTCCTTTTCCTCACCGCATTTCACTCGCCCCCATTTCCCAATGGAACGTCCGAAATGGAACAGGAGGAATACCGGGCACGATTCGAGGAACTCGGGCTACGATTTCAGGACCAGGCGATCGCGCTGTATGAGTCGATACTGGAATACGCCGAGGACGGTTTGACCCAAGGATTGTACGTCACGCATGCGTATGTGCGATTATACCAGATTGCTCCGGAGCAATATGGAGAGAAAAGCGAAAAGAACGTTCGCAAGACGATTACCCCCGGTAAAAAGTGGCGTCTTTCCTCGGATACAACGATCGACTGGCGATCCATTTCTTATGCCGACACCTCCTGGAGAAATCCGGGCGCTTCAGGACCTCTCCGTGATTCACTTTTCCCGGCTGAATCGTTCGCGATTGGAGCAAACCGTCCCCTATTTGTTCGCAGGACCTTTTATGTTCCCGAACAGCCGCAGGAAGCACAATTGCACGTTCGGGCGACGGGACCAATTGACGTCTCCATGAATGAACAGATGATCGCCAAACAGGATATGTCTCCCGATACGACGTATACTTTTCCCCTTGTCAGAGGACTTCGCATTGGTGAGAACGCTCTTGCCCTGGCGGTTCGAGAGAATTCCTACGGCCGCGTTACGACAGTGTATCCTGTCATCGACTTCACCGTTCAGTCCTTCGAGTACCTTCCCCGGCCCCCCGGGCATGACACACCATTGCCCCGCAACGAAGTCGCCTTCGACACATATACATACCCGACGATCACAAATTTTGAGATACCGAAACCCGCAGAACCGGCCGGCAAACAGGAGAATGGGAATGAACTCGATTAGAACACTCGTGCTTACGGTTCTTCTTACGGTCGGCGCAATAGCGCAGACCGAGGCCGACCGTACCGATGATGAAGCTCAAGGGTTTCGCATCGACGAGCCGGGGACTATAACTTTCACTACGGCAATGAAAATTGAGGGAAAAATCGACAAACCACAGGTTGTGATTTTTCTTCCTAAGGAAGAGCGGCATTATCGTGAAATTACGTTTTCACACTCATTTGAGGATGAGATAATGCGCGCGCTTCCTTTTACGCCGAAACCTGAATAGCCAATGGACCGGGCAAATCCTGAGACGGCGTCGAAAAAACTATCAAGCAGGGCGAATACCTCAGGGGAGGCGAAAATTTGGATAGGATTCGTTGACCCACACCCCGGCCCATGATACAATAGAAAGGAACCATGTCGTATCATGCGGACATCTGAGGTAATGCAGACCGTTTGAGCATGGCAACCGGGCAAGGATCTGTTTTCTACACACTTGCTGAGCAGTGAGAAATCCAGACCTTGATTTATTCAGGCTGATTACAGGAGGAGAAATGCAGGCAGTTGCAAAGTTTTTTCAGGACGGTGGCGCGTGGATGTATGTGCTTGCGGGGGTTTCAGCGTTTGCACTTGCGGTCACCATTGAGCGCCTTTTTTACTACTACGTGCATTGCCGCACCAACGCAAAAGCTCTCCTGACGCAGTTAACCCGTATGGTTCGTGCCGGTGAAATGGAGAAAGCCCGGAAGCTGTGTGCACAAATGCGTTCGCCGCTCCCAGCCATCCTGGAATCGGCGCTCTGGCATTTTATGCAACAGGAATCAGATCAGGAGATCCAAAACGCAACCGATGAAGTCGGGCTGCGCGAGTTACCGAAAATTCAGCGGCGAACCCATTATCTCTCTTTGTTTGCAAATATCGCAACGCTTATGGGACTCCTCGGTACGATATTCGGACTCCAACAGGCCTTTGGAGCCCTCGCCACCGCGGACCCGTCTCAGAAAGCCTCTGTTCTTGCAAAGGGTATTGCAATGGCAATGAATACCACGGCGATGGGTTTGATGGTTGCCATTCCGTGCATGGTAGCGTTCTCTTTTCTTGGTGCCAAAGCCAACGTAATCATTGAAGAGATTGACGAAAGCTCCGTCAGATTTCTCAATTTTCTCTTTTCACTTCGTCGACGGTAACCCGGCCGTACACCGAACTATATGAACGAAGACAAGAGACTTGATGCGGCGTTTCCAACAATGAAGCGCGCAAAAAAATCCACTTCAGACGATGTGGAAATGATCGATCTTGATGTGACACCGATCATGAACCTTTTCATGGTTCTGATTCCCTTTCTGGTTTCGATGGCGGTTTTCACTCAATTGGCGATCGTTGACTTTTCTCTTCCTCCTTCCCAGTCTGAAGGAGGTGGAGCCGAGGGTGAGACAAAGGAATTGGATATATCGATTGTAATTACCCCAAAAGGCTATCGTGTCGTCGGTACGGGAAGAAAACTTGACCTGGTACCGACCAGTGATGGTTCGTACCAGTACGAAGCACTCCGCGTTCTGCTCAAAGAAATCAAATTTCAATACCCCTCGCAGAGAAGCGTGGTCCTGGTCATGGACGGGGATGTTCTCTACGAAGATATGGTCAGATTCATGGATGTCTGTAGAGAGTCTCAGTTTCCGGATATTGGACTCTCGGGAGAGATCGGATGAAATTCAAGGCGAAACACAAAAAACACAACGGCGTCCCTGTGCTGAAGATCACCGGAGAAATCAGCGGAAAAGAAGCTCCATTGGTTTCAAAGAAAATCGATCAACTCCAGAAATCTCAAAGCGGCATCCTGGTGATTGATCTCAGCGAAACCATCTTCATTGACAGCTATGGCCTTGGGGTGTTTGTATTCGCGTGGAAAAACCTCGAAAAACATGGATGTAAAATGATTTTCATGAATCCACACGAAGCCGTGCGCTCAATATTCTCGGGCACTCACCTCGACTCAGTTTTTCGCATTATCGACTCTTTAGAGGAACTATGAGTTTTCCCGTATCAAAGGGCAACAGAAAACGACTCCGGAAGTCCGGTAGCGCCAGGAATGTGAAAGGTTTTCGTCCACAGTTGACATCCTTGGTGGATGTAATGACCATTCTTCTGATTTACCTCCTGAAGAGCTTCTCGTCGGAAGGTGAGATCATCACCGTGTCCAAAGATCTTCAACTACCGGAGTCCTCGGCACAAAAGCGTCCCGAGTTGACGGTAACCCTTGTGGTGAACAACGATTTCCTTATGGCGGAGGAAGAACGGCTGGCGCAGGTGAATGATATCCTTGCAACCGACGATCTGGTAATTGCACCGCTGGACGACTGGCTTCAGCGCCGTCGAGAACTCACCGAAAAAATAGAGAAGTATTCAACCGATACCAAATTTACAGGAGACATAACCATTCAGGGCGACCGTCGGATACGATTCAGGTTACTGAAGAAGATCATGTATACATGCGGACGGCAGGGGTATAACAACTTCTCGCTCGCGGTCCAAAAGAGGGAGGGATAAGGACGTGAGTGGAGACGGAATTGTCATGATGAACGGCGCATCGGGAGTACCTGAGAGGGCCGCTATTCGTGCGGCTCGAGGAAAACCATGGGACGGCATGGATTTGCGCTTTCTGATCGTGATTTTGCTCTCTCTGCTGCTTCATGGCCTCGGAGCCGGATGGCTTCATTTCGTGAAAGTCGAAAAACAAGAAGTTGTCGTCCTCGAGAAAATGCCTGAGCGATTCGCAAAACTGATTATCGAAAAACCCATTCCAAAGGAACAGCCGGCCCCTCCTCAAACTGCCGGCACGACCGGAAAAGCAAAACCTGCGGAAGCAACAGAGAAAAAATCTACAGCGTCGCCAACCTCCTCGGGCATGGTGAGTGCCGCCGAAGCCAAAAGTCGCGTGGCCGCACGAACCGCTCGAGTCGAGAAGAAGATTCGGACGGTCGGGGTGCTGGGCATGCTCACCGGTGCGGGCAAGACCGCGAAAGGACCGGCGGTGGTGGATGTACTTGCCGGCGCGGCCCGGACAAAAGAAAGAAACACGGATCTTGATGCGGCTCTGGCGAAGATGAGCGGTTTGACAAAAGCTGAAAACGTTGATGTTCTCAGTCACAAACTCGTTAAATCGAAAGATGTTGAGATATCAAATACCGAAACCATCGATGATCTGATGGCGGGTATCGGTGGTCCCGAACCCTTGAATATCGAAAAGAGAGGCAACTTTGTTGTCCAGCGCCCCCAAAGCGTCGAGGGCGCCGGTTCGACAAGCGCAAAACGTGACAACAACGCGATCAGCAAGGTTGTATCCTCCCACAAGACCAGCATCAGGATGAGCTATGAAAAATACCTGAAACGAGATCCCCGGCTAAGCGGCAAGGTAACGATTCGTTTTACGATTTCCGCCGAAGGACGGGTCATTAAGGTGCAGGTCCTCGAGAATACAACCGGGAACGATAATCTGGCGGGCGATATCAGTCGAAAGATACGCATGTGGCGATTCGAGCCGGTTCCCGAGGGAGTCTGCACCGTAACCTATCCATTCGTGTTTCAACCGGCGTAGGTGTATCGGGTCATTCTCCCTAAGCAGGCAAAGCCGGATACCTCGGCTTCGCTCGGTAACCGGCTCCAAGATCGAAAATCAAAGATCAAACAGATGATTCCTTTGTCTGACAAATAATACGCTGAAACTTGTGCTGCGATGCACTGCGGCGCGCTGCGTTGCACTGAGCTTGCCGAAGTGAGCTTGCGTTGTGCTGCGATGCACTGCGGCGCGCTGAGCTTGCCGAAGTGAGCCTGCCGAAGTGAGCTTGCCGAAGTGCCGAAATGATCTTACCGTTCCGACGGGGGTATCCGGCTTCGCCGGTTTGGGGAGAGGGCGATGAGTACTGACGCTATTGATACGAAATCTGCATTGAGCGAGCCGGGGCCGCAGAAATTCGGCACCTTTGCCGGAGTGTTTACTCCATCGATTTTGACGATTTTCGGGGTAATCATGTTCATGCGGGCCGGGTATGTGGTGGGGCAGGCAGGGATTCTGCAGGCTCTTGCCATACTGGTGCTCGCAAAAAGCATCACCCTATTCACCGGTCTTTCCATTGCGGCGATAGCCACAAATACCGAAGTAAAGAGCGGAGGGGCCTATTTCCTGATTTCCCGCACCCTTGGCCCGGAATTCGGAGGAGCTATCGGACTCGCTCTCTATCTGGCGCAGGCTCTTTCCGTCCCCTTTTACATACTCGGGTTGTCCGAGGCACTGATTAAAAGTCTAGGGCAGTTTGCACCGGTCTCCTTTTTGTCCATGGAATTCATGAGTCGGCCCATCCCGATTGTGGGCACGGCATTTTCCGGCCTCAATATGATAGTACTTGTGGTGCTGTTCATTGTTGCGTTTGTAGGAGCCGGGTGGGCTATCCGAACACAGTTCTTTATTATGGGGATTCTGTGTGCGGCCATTCTGACCTTTCTTGTTGGGGCGGCAGTCCGGTTCAGTCCCGAGACGCTTCAGCAGAACTTCGCGCCGGTCTACCGGGAAGGAACCAACTTCTGGTTTATTTTCGCAGTGTATTTCCCCGCGGTTACCGGAATAATGGCCGGCGTCAATATGTCGGGCAACCTGAAGAATCCTTCAAGAGCCATGCCGCTGGGAACTCTGGCCGCGATCGTGATCGGTCTGGTTGTATATGCGGCCCAGATCTTACTGGTCGGCGGTGCGGTTTCTCGCGATGCTCTTATAAATCAGCCCTATGAATCCCTTCTTCACCTCTCTACCTTCTCGATCGCCGGAATTTTTCTGGACATCGGTTTTATCGTATCGGCAGGCGTGATTGCGGCCACGCTTTCAAGCGGACTTGGTTCATTTCTGGGGGCACCCAGGATTCTCCAGGCGTTGGCACAGGACAAAATACTTGCCCCTTTCAGCCCCTTTGCCAAGTTGTCGAAATCGGGCGAACCGAGAAGAGCACTATGGTTGACGTTTGTCCTGTCCGTCGGCGTGATCTGGTACGCCCGGGAAGGAAGCGAAGGAGGGGCTCTGAATGCTATTGCATCCGTCATAACGATGCTTTTTCTCTGTACCTATGGGATTACGAATCTTGCCGCTTTTGTCGAGTCTTACGGCCGAAACCCTTCATTTCGCCCGCGGTTCGGATTATTCCACTGGAGTTTTGCTCTTCTGGGAGCCGGCGGATGCATCTTTGCCGCCGTTCTTATCAGTCCGCTTTATGCAATACTGGCAGTGCTAATAGTAGTTTTGTTATTCCTGTATGTCAGAAAGTTCATCCTCAGTACTTCGTTCGGGGACGCACGACGCGGGTTTTACTATTCGCGCGTCCGGGACAACCTTTTCCGCCTGGCGGGAACAAAGGTTCACCCTAAAAACTGGCGTCCCTCTACGCTCGTGTTCAGCGGCAATCCGGAAACGCGTACGACGCTCACGAAATATGCGGCCTGGCTTGGGAGCGGACGTGGGATACTGACGCTGGCTTCATTGATCATTGGAGAATTGAGCGAGAGAAAAAACGAACGAGAAGAGATGATTAGTCGTTTGGAAGGTTTCATCAGCAAAAACCGCATCGCCGCCTTCCCCGAAGTTCTGGTGACACCCGACCTGGATACGGGAGTAGCGCACCTCCTGCAGTCGGCATCAATTGGTCCTCTCAAACCCAATCTGGTTATCTGGGGCTGGTCGGCGGATGAGTCCCGTGCCGGTCCCACTATTCGGGGATACAAAGCCGCTCATCAATTACAGATGAGTCAGGTTGTCGTCCACGGAACAAAACTGCCGGAGGCGAGCCAAGGAAAGCGTCGTATTGACCTGTGGTGGCGTGGGATGAACAACGGATCGCTGATGGTTATTCTTGCCTATCTTATGACGCTGAATGCGGAATGGAACTCGGCAACGATTCGAATTCTGCGGGTCGTTCGAGAAGACTCGAATGTCGAAGAGGCGGAGCGGGAAATGAGTGGGCTCATGGAAGCGGCACGAATGAAGACCGCGCGGGTAAAAGTGATTGTTTCAGATCAACCATACCCTCAAATTCTGCACGAAAATTCACACGACGCCACCGTCGTGTTCCTCGGCTTTTCCATTCCGGAGGAACGATATGCTCTTCGATTTCAACAGTGGTTCGGACGTCTCCTCGAGGGCCTTCCGACTACGCTCCTGATTCACTCAACCGGTGAAGCCGATCTCATTTCGTGATTGATCATCGCCCCGCCATTTGCTTTTCGCGTTTTCTGAAGAAACGCACCAGGGCCTCGACGTAATCACCCGAGGTAGAAATGTCGATCTGATCGACGCCGGTGGAACGGAAGAAATTTCGGATGCCGTCCCGGCGTTTTCGCATTTTCTCGGCGTAGGCATCTCTGTAGCGTTTGCTTCCGGTGTCGACCAGTTCAGCTTCGCCGGTCTCAGGATCAAACAGCTCGACCAGTCCCACATTCGGCAACTCCGATTCCCGGGGATCGCTCAATGAAACCGAAATACAGTCGTGGCGTCGTGCCGAAACGCGGAGCGCCGATTCATAGTTCCCGGCGAAAAAATCGGATACAAGGAATACGACCGCCTTCTTGCGCTGGACTCGATTGAGGAACTTCAGAGCGCCGCTGAGATCGGTCCCGGTGTTTTTCGGTTCGAAATAGAGCAGTTCACGAATGACACGAAGAACATGGTTCTTTCCCTTTTTGGGCGGGACATATTTCTCCACTTCATCGGTAAATATTATCAGCCCGACCCGATCGTTGTTTTTGATGGCCGAAAATGCAAGAAGTGCACAGAGCTCCACTGCAATTTCACCTTTCATCCGTTTTGCACTGCCGAAATTTCCACTGGCCGAGGCATCGACGACCAGCATAACCGTTAGTTCTCGCTCCTCAATGTGTTTCTTAACATAGGGTTCTCCCATACGAGCGGTTACATTCCAGTCAATCGACCGGATATCGTCCCCTTCGGTATAGGTTCGCACCTCGGAAAACTCCATTCCGCGTCCCTTGAAAACGCTGTGGTATTCTCCGCCCAGCATCTCGTCGACAATGCTCCGCGTCTTTATTTCGATGCGTCGGACCTGCTCAAGAATTTCGCGAGGGATCATAAGTCTTCGTATCCAAATCGGTAAGTACTTCTGTGAGTTCTGCTGCCATTTTCATTTTTCGACCGATCTTGAGGCGTGTGGTGACGACAATGCCCAGATTGAGAAATATGAGAATGCCCAGCGGAACACCCCACCGAAGTGTTTGCTCGAAACGCTGTTTCATACGGGCGTTTTCACCTGCATTTCGCATTTTCGTCGCATATTGTTCTTTAATCCTGGAGACGGTTGCCGAATCGGCTTTCCCCGTGACCTCAAAACCGTTCCCGGACTGAAAGGTCCTCAGCAGCTCTTCGTAGTTGCTTCCGTCATATCCCAGATACCTCAACGCAGTAATCATCTCGGCACGCATCGTTCGACGTCTTTCCCTGGTCGTCTCGAGGTATTCTATCCCGTTTGAGACAGAAACCCCGAAAGGGTACTGCTCTGCCAGCCGGGCATACAGGCGCGAGGACCGGGCGTAGTCATTTTGTTCCTGGCGATGGTACGCAAGCTCAAAAAGCGCATCGTCGGCAACTTCACTGTCCGGGTACTTTTCCATAATGTTGGTCATTGCGGAAAGAAAATCGTTTACCCTGCCGAGACGGCGATGCGATTTCCCTATCCACAAGAGGTATTCGGCTTTGGGTGAAAGCCGGTACGCCTGTTTGAAGTTTTTC
>CAZEMW010000019.1:13329-14123 GCA_964513105.1 uncultured Fibrobacterota bacterium | reverse complement strand
GGTCTGAATCTCTCAAAAAAACATGTGCCAAGAGGACGGTAACGTCGGATATGTCCATTGATAATGATCTGTTCGTAAGTGTGGCGGGCGGTGCCGCCGAGACGAGTGTGGCGGCCGGGGTTCCTCGTCATGGGGACAAAATCGGCGAAGCGTTCGTTGTGCGGGCGCTGCGACGGGGTTCCACCGGATGGGTCTATCTGGCCAGGAATCAGACCACCAATACCCCCCTGGCGGTTGAAATCCTTTCACCCGAATGCTCCGGTGATACTGATCTCATTTTTCGCGAAAAGGCCCGAAAACACGCGGTTCTCAATCATCCCAATATCATTCGAGTGCATAAACTCGGCACCTGGGAAGAGAATCAGCCCTATGTCGCAATGGAATATGTGGAAGGCCCCTCCTTATCGGAGCTGTTGCTGCAGTCGGGAAAACTCCCCCCGGCAGTTGCACTGGGTGCGGCAATTCAATTGTGTCGTGCGCTTCAGGAAGTGTGGAAAGTGAATGTCGAGTGTGAATCGATAGAACCTCCGGGGAATCACCGTGTACCTATGCCCGAGGATATGCTGTTCACGCCGAACGGTGAGCTCAAGCTCTCCTTGCTGGGGCCGGGCCGGGGAAGGTGCATTACGACCTGTGTGGATCAGGGGTATCTGCCCGCGGTCTACTCATATATGAGTCCCGAACAACATGAAGCCGATTCCGTCCCCATCGACCATCGAAGCGATATCTATTCAATGGGGGTACTGCTGTTTGAGATGATCACCGGTACTCGGCCGTTTCCCGAAGAGTCGGTG
>CAZEMW010000019.1:6923-13319 GCA_964513105.1 uncultured Fibrobacterota bacterium | reverse complement strand
AAGAATACCCCGACCTGCATCAACGAACGCACGGCCTTCCCGCATCGGTCCGCCCCCTGATTGAGCGTACCCTTAAACCGAATCCCGAACAGCGGTGGCAGCACTTCGGTGCTTTGGCGATGGCGCTTTCGGCCTCACTTCGGAGTATGACTCAATCGTCTCCGGTTCGTGTCGTCGGTGATTACATAAAAGCGTCGTCAAAGGAAAAGGATGAAACATCGCGAGGAAAAAGCGGTCTTTTCTTTTCAGGGTCTCTTGCCGCAATCATCGCAATTCTTGCCATTGTGGCACTGTTCTTCATAGCTCGAGGGGTCACGAATGGTGACGGAAACGACGAGGCCGCGGGGCCGACACCCTCAACCGGTCAAAGTGAAGCGACATTGCACAACACTGCCGAACGTACCGCATACCTGTCAAAACCTTTTTTTCAGAGGCTGAATGATGCCTCGGCTGCGTTGGAGTCGGGCCAATGGAGAAAAGTCGTGACCGAGCTTGAGCCGGCAGTTCGGTATGGGGCGCCCGGAACCATGCGGGATCGAGCGATAATGATGCTGCTTGAAGCCCGGGTGGAGTTGTCCGATGTCGACGAAGCCGAGCGTTTGCTTCGGACCGAGTCCGAGATAGATGATGCCCACTGGTTCTTGAGCGCCGGGCGAGCGTATGATCTGATGGGAAGATTTCTTGCTGCGCGAGAGTCGTTTAACCGTGCTGTTTCCGCTTCTTCTGTTTTTGGTCGAGAGGTCGAAGAGAGCGCATGGCTTCGGAGAGCGGAGTTTCTGGAGAATCGATTGGATGTTTCCGATACAGCCTTGCGGAAAATTGTAGAAAACGCCTGGGGTGACTATCTTGCAAACGTATGCGCCGGCCATCCGAACGGCGGACCACGGTGTAAACACGCGTACACTTTTTCAGGAGCACAATGAACGAGAGCCGGAACGAGCAGTACGACTATGGGAACCATAAGCACCTTTCGGGGCTGGCCGGGTACCGGGGAAAAAGCATTCGGTACCGTCCGGGACAATTGAGTCGGTGGCTTCTCGAGAAGAAGAAATTCCCCAAACGTACCAGTGTGCGAATATGGTGTGATATTATTCTGGAGATTTTCGAACGACGTGCTACGTGCACGGCGTATCCCTATCTGTGGGTGCCCGACGACATCTGGTTTTCGGTGATTCGATATCTCGACACCATAGTCAATCTTCAGAAACACGGGGTGATTGACTTGAAAACCGCGGCGCGGCGAGTGCGGCCCGAGGCGTTCTATGAGCGAACCGGCGGCGCGCTCCGTGATCCGGTGTTCTATCAATCCGGCGACAAGAAGCTTCAGATGCGTGGCATCGACGCGCTTGTCATAAATAGAAATGAACTGAGCGGCAAGGTCGAATATTTTGTACCGTTCTCTCCGTATCGCGTTGTTCTGACGTATCGTCCGGGGAGTCTCGTGCGGCTGTTTGCCCGTGAAGGGAGGTTTGAGAACGGTATACGTGAATTTGTAGAATGCATTGCCGAGATGAAGGAGCGGACGGAGAAGAATATTAACGGTCCATTCGTTCGGGTCACCAGAAAAATGGACGACCTGTTCCGACGGTTCATTCAGTTCGGTGCGGTATATGCGCGAAGCGGGGAAATTGATTCGAGAGATTCCCAACTCATTTCCGAGTTCCGAGGTCATCTTCATCGTGCCGAAAAGAAGGCCCAGGGTACTGCAATTGATGAGCTCCTGAAAGATCTTAACACCCACGCCGGCGATACCGGCAAGGGGTGGACGGTCAATCGATCCGGGGAAAGCGAATCTGACCTGCAGTATGGTCCTGGAGCCGGAACGGTCGAGGATCGAGCGGGGATGATTATCGCTTCGCTTCGGGCTGAAGCCTCTCGAAGAAAATCCGTGTCCCGACCTCTCGTGGCCTATGTCGGCAATGTTGATTTGTACGCCGATACCGACCCGGTTGAACGAATGAAGGCCGATTCTTCCCACGAGGACGTACCGGTTTTTGAACGTCCCTCACCGCGCCATGAGTACGAAACGATAACGGACTTTTCATTTGACTTGCCCGACAGAGATCTGGGTGAAGATCTTCAGGCTGCGTTTGAAAGCCGAGGACCCGCAGTGGGAGATCAGGTTGGGTCGGGCCTGATTAAAAGACGCCTTGCTTCCGACGGTATCGCAACGGTGTATCAGACTCGCATCCCAACCCGTGCCGTCGACCGGGTCGTGAAAGTGTTCAACATGCTGGTGGTTCCGGTCGACCAGCGCGAGGCACTTGCCTACCATGTTTTGGGTGAGCTGCAAAAAGCATCGCGGGTTCGTCATCCCGGTATTGTGGAAGTCCATGAAATCGGGATGTGGAATACCTTCCCATATGTTGAGACTGAGTTCGTCGAGGGGGCCGATCTCGATGAGCTGATTATCCGGTCCGGCCGGTTGCCTCCGGAGGTCGCATGCGCCGTTGCCGTCCTTATCTGTCGAGCGCTCCAGTTTGCCCATACCAGCCCCGTTCGGCACCGCGGTCGAGACTACGCGGGAGTCATTCATGGAGATCTGAAACCGACTAACATAATGATTTCCAATGACGGGAGACTCAAGCTCCTGAACTTCGGAACTTTGGGGGTGTTTCACGAAGAGGCACACATTGCCGGCGGTGGTCCGGACGGCTCCCTTCGGTATTGCGGATTTGAACGGCTGAATTCCGGGCCGGTCGACGGACGAACGGATCTGTTCTCTGTGGGAACCGTCCTCTATGAAATGCTTACCGGGCAAAAGGCCTTTGAAGGGAAAGACGTCGCGGCGGTCATGCGCGCCAGAAAAACAAATACATACCGCCCGATCACCCAGAGTTTCCCCGGGGTGTCCGGTGATCTCGCAGAGGTGGTTGAACAGTGCATGAAACGGGATCCCGACGACCGTCCCGCCGATGTGGCCGAAGTTCTTGAGTTTCTCACCTATGCATTCGATAGCCTGAGCGATGAACATCCCGCAGTCGTTGTCGAAGAGTGGTTTCGTTCAATGCACCGGCCTCTTCGCGAACCATTCGAGCGAGCCGTTCGTCAGAGCGGAATCAATGCCCGGAAGTTCAGCAATCGGTCTCTCTGACGCTGGGGAGCCGGTGAGGGGGCAAACCCTTCAGGGCATGCAAATGCCGGCGTCAGGCCTGAAATCCGATCCCGGGATTCTCGAGCACCAACCGCGTTCGATTGATAGGAATGGGTATCCTCATACCGGACAGTTCCGAGATAAAACAAAAAAGCCGATTCCGGAACTTCGGAAACGGCCCTGAATTACTCGATTTTACCGGTCGTGGCCGGAGAACAGAGACGAGGATCAGCTCTCGCTCAGGTTGTCTGAGATCTTTCGTTTCAGCTCATTGGAGTACTTGAACAGGGGAACTCGTCGTCTTTCAAGAGGTACAATCTCTCCGGTCTTGGGATTGCGTGCGGGGCGTGGTTTTCGAACCTTGGTGTAGAACGTGCCAAACCCCCGTATCTCAATGGTACGGTTTTCCTCGAGGCATCCCGAGATGGTCTCGAGCAGTTCCTCGACAACTATCTTGGTATCCGACTGAGTCAGGCCCGTGAATTTTGCTACTTCAGCAATAAGATCATGTTTTGTTGTGTTCGGCACAACTCCTCCCAAAGCCGGCAGCGCCGGAAAAATCAAAGCTCAAAAGAACAAAGCCGAAGCCTCGCCGTCGGGGGACCATAAAAAGCGGTCTCCTTGAGGAATGACATGTCGGCGAAAAACCGGCGTCGCCGCATCAGTCCCGCATCACGGCAGGAGAACGTGTGATGTCGTCGGCGCAGTCCGGCAATGAATCCGGGGAGATTCCCACTCCGACTATAAATATCCAACTATCCGACAAATATGTCAAGAGGTATCTGAAAATCAGTACCCTGGGGGAGCCAGAAGCAGACGAATACGCGAAAGCGTGCCGAAATAGCTCCGAATTGAGCGGCACTCGAATCGTGAACCGGTTTGCGAGGCCGATCTCGTCGACAACATCGATGCAAACTCCCGATCGAATCGTTCGTCGGAAAAATAGTCGTTCAGCCGGACCATGTTTCGGTCCAGGATGGACCCTCCTTCCTGAGATACCGCATTCACTTCCTCGAGCTGTGAGACAATCGATCCACTGCCGCCGATATCCGGATATGGTTCTCCTTCGACACATCGGCGCAACACTTCGAACTGTGTTTCCGTATCAAGAACGCCAAAATCGATACGGCCGTTCCGGACGAATTCGGAGCGAAAATCTTTTTCGAACGCCTCCCGGCTGCGCGGAAAAGGCGTTCCCGTATGCAATTGTGACAGACAGGCGCCATACTTTGTTGCAAGCGCAGAAAGGTCTACCCAGTCGGTCGGCACCGCAAAACGATCATAGAGAAAACCGAATTCCGCACCGGCAACGGGACTGAACTCAAGCGGGCGTCGTCCAACCACCGGGGTACCCAGGGTCCATGGCTCGAAAAGCGTATAGCCAAACCCCTCCGCTACTGAAGTGCTGATACAGGCGTCTGACTTTCTTGTAAGATAATGAAAAACATTGAGATCGGCAGGAAGAAATCCCCTGAGCCTTCCGCAGTCGAACAGTACCGGCAGATTTTTGTGTCGGCAGAAATCACGAAGTCGTCGGTACATGGCGATATCCGGCTCCGAGGTCCCGGGGCTTCCAAGCAGCAGGTTTCCCCGACCCGTGACGCATGCCTGTATGACTGCCTCAAGAACGTTCTTGCGTGAAATCACCCGCACCGGATACAAAAACATCGGAGCACCTTCGTGGAAGGTACCATGATCCCTGTTCGCCAAAGCTCGAATGTGCAGAGCGAAATTTTCAGCGCTATCCGGTCGGGACGCCAAACCGCGCTCCGATCGGGTATCGATCGGATTCCCGGCGTTTGATCGCGGGGTCCCGATTATTCCGGCCGGGATCCCGGCGCTGCGGAGAACGGTTCTGTTTCGGCGGTTGATGGTGTACCAGGCTACACCTTTCTCAGGATATAACTGCGTCCACACATCGATAGCCCCGGCAACCATTTCGTTCAGGGCACGCAATGGTTCCCATCTGCCTTCTTCGACAAAGTCGTGTACAATCAGGTAGAAACGAAAGTCATCACCACTCATCTGAAGTGCCGTGTCGGCGAATGCGGCGGAAAGCGCCATGTTGCGACCAAGATTCAGATTGTGGGCCACGACGGCCGTCGGGCGGGGAAGCAGGACTGGATCGAGTAAATGTCTTGTCAGGGCATCTCTCAGTGTTTTTCGGGTTTGTTCGAATGATCTCACATTTTCAAAATACGCATAGTCGCATTGCGGCACGTCCAGCGATGCGGGAGAATTCGGGTATGATGCCGAATTCATATCGTGTCCGAAAAAGCCGATTGGGGCTGGTGAATTGAGTCGCCGAAATGACCGGGCGTAGCCGTTCATCACGGTTGTCACCCCTCCCGGACGGTTATGGTAGTGGAGCTGCAACAGTGAGGAGGGGAGTGAAAGCTCGGTCGTCATCGGATCTCCAGGGGGGGGTTGCGCGAAAGTCGTCGACCTGTCTGAAAATGACGGATTCAACCGGTTCGGGTTCGGTATCGCGGGTGATGAGTCCTGTGGACTTCCTTAAGGTATTCCCGATCAACGTGGGTGTAGATTTCAGTCGTCACGATATTGGCATGTCCCAACAGCTCCTGCACAATTCGCAGGTCCGCGCCGCCTTCGAGCAGGTGAGTCGCGAAACTGTGGCGAAAGGTGTGGGGAGAGACCTCTTTTTCGATACCCGCACGCTTCACGTATTTCTGAACGATCTTCCAGATTCCCATGCGGGAAAAGGAGCCTCCGCGAGAGTTGAGAAAGACGGTACTGTCGCTTGAAGGGCGAGAGAGTCGTCCACGCTCTTTCTCGGTGTATTCGTTCAGTCTGCAAAGGGCAATATCGCCGATTGGTACCAGACGTTCCTTGGAACCCTTCCCGATTACCCGCACCAGCCGCTCCTCGGCCATGAGTTGTTCGTACTTAAACGAACACAACTCCGAGACCCGCATACCGGTGGCATAGAGGGTTTCCAGAAGAGCGCGATCCCGACGGGCATTTCGATCACTTGGCTTTACGGCTTCCAGGACGCGCTCCATTTCGTGGGCGGTAAGCACCGAGGGCAGATACCGGCCGGCGCGGGGCCCGTCGAGCATTTCCGTGGGGTCGCTCGTCGTCACTTCCTCCGCGGCAATAAACCCGAAATATCCCCGGAGCGCCGATAGCGTTCTCTGAATCGAGGTGGGGGCGAACCCCACGTCGTGCAGATCCGCCATGTACTTCGAGAGCATATCGGTTGTAACGGCGTTCGGAGTTCGGATGCCGTTTCGATACAGGTAGCTCCACACCCGATCGAGATCGTGACGGAAGGATTCGAG
>CAZEMW010000019.1:0-6913 GCA_964513105.1 uncultured Fibrobacterota bacterium | reverse complement strand
ATTTTCGCTTAACGTGCGCTCCAACTGCAGGTGCGCGAGGTAGGCTCGAATATAAGGGAGTTCCGGGCGCTTGGGCTCTTTTTTATTATTTGATTCCACGATACAAACACATTTCCAGTGTTACCCGTGTTAAGTCGGGTCTCAGATCAGGAACGGGTTCATGCGTTTCTCGCGACCAACCGTCGTTCGTCCGCCATGGCCGGGACAGAGGACTACAGTATCCGGAAGTGTGAGGATCTTTTCCCGGATAGCCGATATCAGTGTGGCTCCGTCACCACCGGGCAGGTCGGTTCGTCCGATGGAACCGGCGAAAACCGCATCACCGCAAATGCAGTCGGTGCCAAACAGGAACGCGCATCCACCGGGCGAATGTCCGGGAAGATGCAGGACCTGAAACGATATGCCGCCGATCTCCATATCCCCCTCGACCAGATCACGCGTATCGCCGTGATAGTCGAATCGAGTCTGAATCATCAATGCACCATTGCGCTCTGAATCCTGCAGCATTTGTCGGTCCAGCGGATGTACCCAGACCGAAAGTTCGGGAAATTTGGCCTGAACTTCACCGATACCGAGCAAATGGTCGAAATGACCGTGTGTAAGAAGGATTCCTCCCGGAGTGCCGCATTCGTCGGAAACAAAAGAAACCAGCTCGTCACATTCACTCGAAGGATCGACGATTACACACGAGCTTTGTTCTTCGTTGTGAACGACATAGGCGTTGGTGTCGAGCGGGCCCGTTACGAATTTCTTGATCACTGTTTTCACGATTCTCCTCCGGTTGGTCGCGTCAATGGTGTAGAGAGAACGAATTCCTTTATGGGTTTTGAATATACGCCTGCCGTCTCGAACAGATCGACAAGCGCGGGGTCGAGCCGGCCGTGGTCGGCTTCTTCGTGAAGAATGGCAAGTGCCCGCTCGGCCGGCATGGCGGGCTTATATGGGCGATCCTGCGCTACCAGGGCTTCGTAAATATCGGCGATTGCCAGAATGCGCATTTCCAGATTGATATCCGGTTCGCAGAGATGATCGGGGTACCCCGAACCGTCGAGCTTCTCATGGTGATGAGCGGCAATCTCGGGAATGGCGGCGAGTTCCGGCGTCCAGGGAATCTCGGAGAGTATTCGCTGAGTGGATACCGCATGGAAGTTAATCCTTGTCCGTTCGTCCTCGGTTAGCGTGCCTCGTCTAACCGAAAGCGCCGCCCAATCTTCTTCGGAGAGAAAGTCGGACACCGTGCCCCGAGGGGTGGTATACTGCTTTCTGCGGAGCTGTTCCAAACGGACATACTCTTCGTCGGGTACAAATCCGGCCCGATTTACCTTCTCCAGAAGTTGTCGATCCTCCTCAATTTCATCGATACTGCTCCAGCCCCGGGGCGCCGTTTCACCGTGAAGCTGAAGAAGAAGGTGCAGGTAATCAAACCGCGCGTTCATGGCATGCATTCGCGAATCGGACAGCCGGTTGTTCTTATTGAGAAGCGCCTCGGGGACACCGATTTTTCCGATGTCATGAAGCAAAGCGGCAAACTGAAGACGACGTCGGCGCTCGGGAGCAAACGAAACCTCTGCGAAAGGACCGTCGGCCCGGGACGAGACGGCGTCGGCCAGAGCCAGAGAATAGGCCATGACCCTTTGCGAATGGCCCGAAGTAACGCGGTCACGCTCATCGACCGCGGCTATCGATGAATTGAGAAACCCTTCGAACAGGTTCTCTATGTCCTCATGCAGTTGTGCGCGTTCGATAGTGACCGCAGCGAGTGAGGCAATGGAGGCAATGAAGTCTTCATCGGTGTAGTTGAATACAACCACCTCCCGAGCCGCCGTTTTTGAATCAACAACGCGAACTTCCGGTGAGGTCTTTTTATTCATCAGTTGAATGACGCCGACCACCGTCCCGTTCATGTTTTTCAGCGGCACGGTAAGCATCGACTTCATTCGGTACCCGAATCGCTCGTCGAATTCTCTGCCGAACGTGTACGGCACCGAGTTGTCGAGCTCATACACGTCACGAATATTGAGCGGTTCACCGGTGCAGGCGACATACCCGGCAATGGTATTGGTATCTATCGGCAAACTGGTGATCCGGGTGGTTTCGGGAAGCTCGATCGAGTCATTCTGGGCGATCTTGAATCGGAGGCGATCAACAAAGTTCCGTCCCGGCCCGCTTCGCTCGCGCATATAGATGCTTCCCGCATCTGCTCCTACAACCTTGCGGCTCTCCAGGAGAATGCTCCTGAGAATCGTGTCCAGATCACTGACCGAAGTCAGAGACGATGATATCTTGATCAATTGATGCTTTTGTCGGCGGTACTTCATTACCTCGCCGAGAATGTCTCTGTTCTGGGTCATGGCACTCTCGTGACTGAGAATGGCATTCCAGATATTCTTGACGAAAACTGAACTCAAAGGCGAGTTGAAGAATCCCAGGATCGGAAATGCCGATAGGTACTCGGGTGGAGATTCGAATTCGATTCGTTGGAATACCGGGGTCTTTTCTCCGGCCCCCGCGGGGAGCCCGGCAAAAAGATTCCGGATCGTCTCGGGAGCGGTGGGTACATACGAGATGTAACCCAAAGGAGTAGTATTGCTGATCTCCTCCGGAGTGAGAACCGGAATCAGGTCAATCTCTTCTATTCGGGCGGTTTCGGAAAGCTGGATGAGATCCTGTTCCGGAACCGAGCCGATAATAACAACTGAATACGGCATAGGTCGGTCGGCTATCAAACGCAAAAGGCTCCGTCAAACGGAGCCCTTTAGAATTTGTAGCTCCGCAGAGCTCCTTATTCGCCTTCGATTGCTTCGGACGGACAAACATCGACGCAGGAGCCGCAATCGGTGCATTTGTCTGCATCAATAACGTACACCGGATCGCCTTCGCTGATCGCTTCGACCGGGCATTCGGGTACACATGAACCGCATGCTACGCATGAGTCTGTAATTTTGTGAGCCATTTCCGTACTCCTTGAACTACTAAAATGTTTTTGTAAGGGAATTGCGACAATAGAAAACTATGATATATGGCGGCTTGGAATCAAGTCTCGACCGAAATTTGGCTTAAAAAAAACGAAGCCCCCGAGCGAGTACTCGGGGGCTTCGTGGCGGACCGGACGAGACTTGAACTCGCGACCTCCGGCTTGACAGGCCGGCGTTCTAACCAACTGAACTACCGGTCCGGGTAGTATTTATATGGGCGTTGTAGGATTCGAACCTACGACCACCTGCTTGTAAGGCAGGCACTCTATACCAGCTGAGCTAAACGCCCGCTATTCAGATTTCTGCGTTTGCTTCGGCTGAATGTCGGATTTTTTGATGTTCGCGATGATTGCCCATGGTATGAGCACACAGTATACCAGAACAAGGATAACAGGTGCTGCCTTCCATGAAGCAAAGCTGAATACCGGGCCTTGGCCCAGGAGTATAAAGCCAACTATCAACAAAACAATGCTGACAGCAAGTAGCACAAAATTTTTACGCGAGAAGACCAAGCCTTCCATAATCACTCCAAACAGACTTCATAAACTAGTAAATGTCATACACCATGTCAAGGCAATAATTCGTTCGGAGCAGTAAAAAATTGCAGCCCCGGGAAAAATGCTTCATACAGGCCCCTGTCCGAGGTCTTCAGGCGCGTTTTTCCTCATTATCGGGCAGGCGCAGCCCCGAAAGAACCTCTTTTCGACGCTTCGGATGCTCCTCGTCGGCCGCCGCCAGGATGCGTTGACCACTCAATCGAACAGCCTCCGCGAAAAGTGAGGCCAGATTCTGCATGTCGTCGCCCTTGCGAAGAAACACCTGCTGGTTGTAGTTGCCGTCGATTATCCCATGACACACCTTCTCCAGTCGGTATATCGGACCCGCAAGCTTATGAGAGAAGAATATCGTCAAAAGCACGACCTGAAGAATAATCAGAAATGTCCCCGTGCCGAAAACCCAGAGAAGCGAGGTCAGAAGGCTTTTGCGAAAGGCCTCATTTGAGGAAAAATTCCGGATGTATCGGTTGATCTCTCCTACCAGTACCTCGTAGTCTGACGCCGTGGGCTCGAATTTATCCTGAAGGGTTGCCGATGTCTTATTCTCAATCTCCTGCTTGAGAGTCGCCGTTGTGGTGTTTACGATGGTCTGGGCTCCCAGGTACAATGTGAACAGCATGAAAGCCAGCATAATCATCATGGGAACAAGGAACGTAAGCATGTAGCGTCCCTGAAGGCGACGATTGATAAAAACGTGCTTCCGGACGAATTGCTTCTCGGCGCTCATACCACCACCTTACTTTTTGTTTGGATACTCCAACCTGGTGTGGAAAATACCTTGCAATACCGGCATAAAGCCCTGAATTATCTCGTGCAGATCCTGGAACGTAAGATCACATTCATCCAACTGCGATGAGGCAAACTTGTCGTGAATAATTTTCTTGACCAGTTCCCTCAGTAGTTTCGGCGATGACGTCCCTAAACTCCGGGAGGCCGCCTCAACTGAATCTGCGAGCATTATTATAGCATTCTCTCGAGTCTTCGGCGATGGACCGGGATAGCGGAAATCCTTTTCCTGCACCTGCTTGTGAGGATCCTGCTCGAGAGCCTTCTCGTAGAAAAAAGAAACCGTACTCGTTCCATGGTGCTGCATAATGGCATCACGTATCACTCTGGGGAGCTTGTATTTCTTGCTCAGCTCAATTCCCTCTTTCACATGTGAGCTGATAACCAGGGCACTCATACTTGGTGATAATTTATTGTGGATATTTTTGTCGTTGCGCTGGTTTTCAACAAAATAGTTTGGCTTGAGTATTTTGCCGATGTCATGGTAGTATGCCGCCACCCGGGCAAGAAGGGCATTGGCATGAATTCGTGCGGCCGCGGATTCCGCCAGGTTGGCAACCAGCACACTATGATTGTAGGTTCCCGCCGCCTCAATGGAAAGTCTTTTCAGCAAAGGATGATTCATATCGGACAGCTCAACGAGTGTCATACTGGTGGTGATGTCGAAAAGATTCTCGAACACAATCACCAGAACCATTCCGACCACCGTGGTCAAAACCGTGTTCATGGCGGCGAATCCAAGATTCTGACCGAATACGGTCGGTGCCAGTTTGAACCCAATGATGTGCACCATTCCGATAAACACGGCGTACACGATAATGACCGGAGGCATTGCTCGGAAAAAATCCCAGCGATACCTGATACTCTGTGTCGCGATTCCGGTGGTGATTCCGCCGAGTACCGTGTACAGAAAAATCGTATGATCAAAACCGGTGGTCACAGCGAAAAATATCGCGGTGAATACGGAGGCCACGAAACCAAGTCGCAGGCCAAAAAGGATTGTTACCAGCATCGGCGCAACCCCGATCGGTATCAGGTACTCCGGTACAATACCGGAGAGCTCGGTTGCCACCGGAAACAGTTTTGGAAGAACCAGAAGTCCCAGGCGTATGATTGCGACCTGTAGCACAACGATGGTGGCCAATGCCGCCACCTGTTTCGTCTCCCGGGCAAAATCCTCATGGAATCGTCTGATGTAATATACGGTAAAAAGAAGAGGGAGGAGAATGAGCATTACGTGCCCGAAATTCGACAATCCAAGCCGAAAGGTCGTTCCGGATTCCCGGCGTTCGGCAAGCACCGCATGGAGCGATCTGACCTTGTCGAGTATCTCGGCGGTTACCACCTGATGCTTACGGACAATCTCCGAATCCTTCAGCACCTTCCCCTTGGTAGGCCGGACAGCCATAGCCGCCAATTGCTTGCGCCGCTGAGTCTCCTCACCGTCTATTCTGATATTGGGTCTCAGATAGGCATACAAGAGCTCGTAGATAGCACTATAGGCTTCCTGACTGAACATCCGATCCACTTTCAGCATCTGTACGATATTCTCGAGCACTATTTCCCGGATAAGCAGCTCGGAAAGACTGACTGTGGTTTCGGTTGAATCTCTTCGAAGAGTAATGAACTCCTTGCCATACACCAGGAACTGGTCGAATGGGGCGTTGTAGCGATCTCGAAGCTGGTCGAGTTCGCTTTCGGATTCAACAAGAAGAACGCTGAGAATGCCCTGCTCAAGAGCCGATTCAGCGTGCAGAAGCGCATCGTCTATAAGATAGGGACGCTCGATGAGCGCTTCAATGGTGGTTTGCGGGAGTTCCTTCTGAAGCTTGGCGTACAGAACCGATTTCTTGCCGCGATCGGTACTCCCGGATTTGAGAGCCAGGATGTCTGCACGAAGGTCGAGGAATTTGCGCCGAACGCGGTCGTTCACCGTCTCTTCATATTCGGCCACCAGGAGGACTTGCGCCATAGCCTCCCGTCGCTCTCTTTCCAGGTCGCTCTTGGATTTCTTGATGTCGAAGGTGAATGGTGCGATAATCGCTTCTTTGGCGACTTCCCCTTCCTTCGGCAAATCCACCGTCTCAACGGTGGTGGCAAAGGGAAACAACAAAACGACGGCCAATACCGCAACCGCAAGTACAACGGTATTGCCCGTGACGAACCGCGGAAGCCGGACGCGTGCTCTTTTGCCAAGGCGCACCATCAGCCGAGTACTTGTATCCTTTAAGGGATTCTTTGTTGTCGTTTCGTTTGCCATACAGCACCGGTCAGCATGTATACGAACAGTAAAACCGATTATGCTATTGCGAATCAGCGGGTGATTTATGTCGGGAAATATCCTTCAGGCCCTGAACTACTCAACTGTAAAATCTTGTTTTTCTTACAGGAAATCCCTTATAAGTCATTGTTTTTGGGCTACTTCGTGCTCGTGCTCAGACCTGTGCCGGCAGGTCGGTGCTCGTGCTCCCTTCGACCCCCGCTCAGGACGGCGCGTAATCGGATTCGATGGTGCTCGCAACAAATACTCGATTACGAGTCACGCGCACGAGAAGATGAAATTCTTTGGTTGCGGCTTTGCCGCGCCGTGAACTC
>CAZEMW010000018.1:0-14498 GCA_964513105.1 uncultured Fibrobacterota bacterium | reverse complement strand
AACGGACCCGAGGGAAGATGCCTATTCGGTTTTCCAGGCGTTCGATCCCGAGGGGACTTCATTCTTCGATCGCTTGAGAGACGAAGGTATAGAAGAGCTTTTCGTCGCAGGCCTGGCAACGGATTACTGTGTCAAACACACAGTACACGACGCCTTGGCTCTGGGATTCAAAGTTAACCTTTTGGTGGACGCCGTGCGTGGAGTCGATCGTCGCGACAGTGAAAAGGCACTCAGATCCATGCGTACGGAAGGTGCGCAGGATTGGAACCTTTCACAGATTCATGACGTCCTGGAAGAAGAGCATCAGCCACAGAGATCTTCGACGTAGCAGGGAGACAGGTTCCCGGATAAGGAGGGCTCGCGCCCTCCTGTCTCGGTAACGGGTTGTGAAGCTTAGCCTGACAGGCGACTAGATTTCTTGATCAAAGAATCGGTACAGTTCGGCGTTGGTAAGGTTTCCGCCGGGGTGACGCTGAAATTCTATCATGCTGCGTAGCATTGCCGCGTGCGTTTTCTCCTGTTCAATGATTCGCTTCAACTGTTCTTTCTGATTTGGGTTGTCGGTCTTTTCCATCGCTTCGCTGTACAGCGATATGCTCTTTTCTTCAAACCCTATGGCTTCATCGTATGCATCGCTCCTATCGATTGCCGGTGCACCCAATTGATGGAAATGATCGACCATTTTCTTGAATGCTTCACGTGCGGTACCAACCACGTTTTCCACCTCTATGGGCGCCGGTTCCATCTCTTTTTGCCACGCCTCAAAGATCTCCAAATGCCGCTGTTCCTGGCGTACCATGAATGAGAATATGCTTTTCACTTCAGCGGCATCGCTCTCGTTCTTCAGTTTTTCATAGAATTCAATGCCGTTGCGTTCAATCTGCTTGGCATATTCCAGATAATCCATCGTTTTCTCCTTTTTGTGGTACCTGGGCATCACTGCGTGTACCGTTCTACATGATCGCCAACTTCTTCTTCGATTTCTTCATCTTCGCCGGCGGGAACTCTCAGTGCCGTCCGCATTTTGGATACGATCGGAATATCTACACTCACTCTGGATATTCCAAGCTCGGAAAAACGCTTGAAATATCTCAGTCGAGAACCCATTTCTCCACATATTGTCAGCGGCCGCGAAAGCCGACGCGCTTCCGATGCAACACGGTTCAGGATTTCCCAGAGCTCGGGACGATCGGAGTACTCTACCAGGGCAGTACTTCCATTTTCTTCACGATCGGTGCCGAACAGATGATGAACCAGGTCATTCGTACCGACACTCCCGAAATCGACCAGTTTCATGAGACGTTCGGCATCTTCGCATGCTGAAGGAAGTTCAAACATTGCCCCATGGTCGACATGAGAAATATCAACACCTTCTACGGCGACCTCGAAGGCCTTCTTTAACCGGGCAAAATGATCCGCATCTCGCACCATCGGATACAGAACGGAAACCGGCCCAAGCGATGAAACTTCCGCTATCGCATGCGCCTGCTGCCTGAGAATCTCCGGATTTGCAAGAAGGAAATCGGGACGGTCACAATCAAAAGTTACCGAGTCGGGCGCACATTCACGAAGAGAGGCCGCTTTGTCCGAACTGAAATCCAGAAGACGAATAGTTACCGGCATCCCCATCATGGTCATCACGAGATTGCGGTACTTCGATGTCTGTTCTTTTTCCGAGAGAAACCGTCCGGCCGCAAGAAACTCCAATTCACTCCGATACAAACCTACTCCGGCGGCTCCCGATGCAAGTGCGTCTCTGGCGTGTTCGGATAGATTCACGTTGGCAAATATTTTAAAATGCTCACTCAGCCTTGACTGGTTCTCACCGCCGAACTGATCCGCTTTTGTAGACAAATATGAACGCAAGCCTCCGTGCTTTCCATGAGATAGAATTACTTCGCCGGAGGCACCGTCGAGCGCTATGCGGGTAGATTCCTTCGCTATCCGACAGATACCTTTCAGGTCCGATACAGCCGGGATGGAAAGGGCTCGGCACAATATCGCCCCATGTGACGTTTCACCGGCATGCTCGGTCACAATCCCTTTCATGCGCCGCCCACGCATTTCAAGAACCAGACGAGGAGTCAAGTACTTACTTACCACCACCCGGTCGAATTTCCCCTGATGCGTAGCCTCATCCTTGCGAACCAGTGACAGGGGGTTTACGAGAGCATCGAGCAGTCCCTGTTCAATCTCAATGAGATCGTGTACTCTTTCCCTGATGCGTGTTAAGGGGCTTCGTTCAAGCTCTTGCTTGTATGCGGCGAAAACCTCCTGCACAGCCGCGTAGGCGGTGAACCGTTCCTCTTGTATCAATGCAATCACATTCTCAAGAACCCCCGGATCATGAAGGACTTCGCGCAAGGCGACAAAGATTTGAGCATGCTCCTGACCGGCCCGCGCACGAACCTGGTGAATTGCATTCTCAATTACAAAGCTGAGCAACTGTACTGCGTGCCGGATTTTCGCCTCTTCACGCCCCCGCATCTCGGATTTCACGTGCCGCCGGGATCTGCGAGACGGCAAATCCGCTACAATCAGCCAGACCTTGCCCTCCCCGACACCGTCGGCTATCGGAGTCCCTGTTTTTCGGATTACTTCGGATGTGGGTCTCGAACTCATCAAATTGATCTTTCAATACAACCAATACAACGCATGTTTCTCAACATCAGTAACTATCACTACCTTTTCGCCCTGGTACCCGGGGGCGCTACCCCCACCCGTACAAAGGCAATTCGGGCGTGGATTGTTTCTCGGCACCCCGCAAACCATACACCAACCGCAGCTCACTCAGTGCCGATTAGACCAATCTCGTCCATGATTACTCTGATTCGCTCGGAAGGGACAGGCTTCTTAAGATGGTAGTTCGGTGACAACTCCCCGATTCGCTCATCCATTTCCGGACTCGTGTATGCCGTCCAAATCGCTGTTCTACAGTCCGGACGCCGCTCTTTTGTGTATCCTATGACTTCCAACCCTCCCTCGGGATGCATTTCATCGAAAAACAAATCACTAATGACCAATGCATAGTCATTTTTGTCTATCAACGACACTGCTTCATTTACCGAAGCCGCCGAATCAATCTTAATCTGTTCCGCACGAAAAATCTTCCGAAACGCAAACAGCAGGGCTTCATCGTCGTCTACGATAAGCACTTCTTTCTGTTTCGTATTGGACTTCATGGCGATATTCACCCCTTCCTTTGGAATAATACCATGCGAAGCCCATGCCACTTTCCCCGCCCCGCCCGCGTTCCCGTTTTCACAGCTCTCAGCTCTCTTGTAGATCGAATTTAAACGATTAACCATAATGGCCTCCTCGGTGCTGTGCTCGGTTACACCGGCAGCACCCCCCTCCTCAATTATCTATTTCCCCAAGAGGCGCGCACCGTGAGTTCGCACCTCAAAACGCCTTGTTAAAACAGGTCCGGGAAGGGGGGGCGAATGAAGCTACATGCCCTTGCTACATCTGTTTCAAACAGTACCCCCGTCCTGTTGACCACAGGTCCCTGTACCCCCAACCGTATACGGTTGTGTAGTGCTATGTCGAGAAGGTACGACACAAGACGCCGTCACTTTCCCGTGATATCTTTACAGCTTCCGCTTTGCATTCGAGTTCGTCGTTGTGGACGCAGCCGGCAACCTTACAAGACCCCACTCCACCGATAACATGCTCCATACCACTCTTTGCCTGAGCAGGCATGTAGGTGTCGCAAGCCGGCTGATTATCGCCAACATTTATTGCCATTGTTCGACATTTGCCCTCGTGATTGTATGCGCAATCAGTAGCGGTGCACTCCTGCACCGGAGACATTTTGATCGTCATTTTCCCCTCCTTACGATGCCGTTAATACAAAGATGCTCTCGACTTTCGCCCTCATGCACGAATCCAGGAATGAACCCTCCTCAATTCGACCTGTGCCGGAAGGACCGTGAAAAACCGATGGTTCACTTCCATGCAAAAAGCATTCCTTTGACCAGGCCCGCCAACCATGGACCGTACGGCTTTCTCAGAGCGATACCACATCCATTTCGGGAAAAAGCGTTTTCCGATCTCGCATAATCCGATTGAAAAGGCGGTCCAAAATCCCGACACCACTTTCGAAACACCACTCTCGATTTCGACAACATAGTTTGCGATCGTTCCGTTTTCGGGAAAGGACAAAAACTTAAACGATGCAGCCCAGTGGCAGGCGGACACTAACGGTTAGCCCCGGTTCGGGAGAATTGTTGTGGGCCTCAATAGCTCCACCGTGACTCTCGACAATGTGTCGCACAATGCTGAGCCCCAGTCCCGTTCCCGCTTTGCGAGTCGTGTAAAACGGCTCAAAAATTCGGGTCAGCGATTTCTCCGGGATACCGGTACCTCGGTCCACCACCGATACCCTCACGGCTTCCGGGCCTTCGTGCTCAATTCGTACAACAATTGCATCCTGTCGTGGGGAGTGTTGCCCCGCATTCTGAAGTAGATTCACAAAAACCTGTTCCAGTTTTGAGTGGTCGGCAATGATGGTTGTTTCTTTGAGTTCGTCGGAACATACAATGTCCAGATCCCTGGAATCCGAAGCCGCATGCCGCCACGAATCGACCGCAGCGCGGATGATCGACGTAATTTTGACGCTCTCCATCTGTTCTTTATAGATGGGACGCCCCAGTGCGAGCAGTTCCTCCATGAGCGTCGTGAGTCGAGTCACCTGCGTTTTCATATGCATGAGATATGGGTCATACTCCGGATTATCTCCGATATCCTGAAAGAGAGCTTCCATGATCGCCACGATTCCATTCAGCGGATTGCGAACTTCGTGCGCAACTCCTGAAGTGAGCTGTCCCAGCAGTTCCATCTCTTGTGATTGTCGAAGCTTCGACTCAAGACGGGTTCGGGAGATCTCATGAGCGATGTATCGAGCGAAGATTTCCACCAGGTGGATTTCATATTCGCTGAACTTACGATCCTCGAAACTCATTGCGCAAATGTCTCCCACGCTTTCTCCCGATCCACTCACCATTGGAATGCTTACAATGGATCTGAACTCGTGCGCCTGAAAACAGGCACCCTCGGGAAACCTGTTGCGCAGGTTCTGAGAGTGCTGTACAAGGAGTTTCTTATCACTCGAAGCGCGGCACATCGAACAGGGCACGGCCGCATCGGTTCCTTTAGTCAGTCTTCCGTGGAAAACCTGAGAAAGCGCACAAATCCGGCCATCCTGCACGTTGTGGATACTCACAAACTCGATGTCAAGGATGTCGGCAATGCTGAGTGTGACCTGGTCGAACAGCGTTCCCAGAGACGTGCCGAACGTTGTCGCCATCGCATAAACGGCTTCCAGTGCAAGCTGCCGTTGAGAGAGTGCTCGTTGCGCCTCAACTCGCTGATCGATTTCTTCAGCCAGCGTTTCACGGGTGTGAACCAATTCGTGCTTCTGTCGTCGAACGAGCTCGGATAATCGGGACTGAGTATCCCGCAATTCCTCCTCAACTCTTCGCCGCGCCGTCAACTCATTCTTCAGCTCGTCAAAAAGCCGTGAACTCTCGAGCGAGAGCGACAATGCCGCCCCCACGCCCTCTGCGAAGTTTCGGGCCTCCGAGCTTATCGACGCGTTACGGAAGTACATAACCCCTACCGTTGTTTTCCACATCAGAATGGGCACGATGATAACAGAACCGGTATTTTCAGGTATCATAGTATCCGCTCCAGCCTGAAGATCGTCGTCTGCATTTTCGATCGTAATTACCGTCTGAGCGGTTACCGCTCGATGCGCAAGGACGACCTCGTGATCTCCCAGAACGGTACCGGTCCGCAGGTACAACATCCCTTCTTGTTCCCGCACCACCCAGCAGCCCTCTTCACGCATCAAAATAGCCGCCGATTCGGCCAACAGCGCCACCGACGCTTTTTCAATGACTTTTCGAAGGATAGTCCGGGTCTGATGTCCGGTCAGGAGTTCGGCATTGATCTCGTTTAGAGCGGCGTTCATTCTCTCAGCTGTTTTCCGGGAGGATATATCAAGCACGCAGGCCAGCGTCCCACCGGATTCACCTTCTTCGTTTTCCAGGGAAGAGACCTCCAGAAGAGCCCATAGTCTGCTACCGTCACACCGCACAAGCTCGAGTTCAAGTTGTCCGGTTTTCTCCTCGGACCGACGTATCAAATCGGGAAGCATCCCCGTGCCGTCTCCGGGAAAAATGAAGTCTCGGACATTCTTTTGCCGCAATTCCTCCAGAGAACATCCAAGCATTGCCGCCATTTTCCGGTTGGCAAAAATGGTTTTGCCGTCCTTATCAAACGACCAGAGACCCTCATTCAGGTTCTCGAGCAGTTGCCGATGCTTATCCTCGCTCTCTACCACCCTGTTCTCATATGCGATGCGATCGCTGATGTCCCTTCCATACATATTCACATAACCGGATTGCGCAACCGGAATCAGATCCAGCGAAAATGTCTTCTCACAGATCCGAACCTCACAATTTCTTCCGGATTTACTGTTCCAGACCTCCAAAACCAATGCACAGATGTTGTCGGGAACTTTTTTACCAGCACCGGTACCCCACCGGTTCAGCAAAATCTCACTCGCCTGGTTGGCGTACATTACCGTACCTTCCGGACTGGTACGAAGTATAGGATGAGGATTCTCGGAAGGAAACTTCGCGGCACTTTCCGTCCGGGCAGCGTTCTCACGGTCTTTCGTGACATCACGAACAATGGCTCCGGTAATGAGTTTGGAAATACCGGTTACCCGGAATATCGAAACGCCAACAAGACGACGTTCCTGATTCGAAGTAAGAATCTGAACCTCACCGACTCCGGGCCAATCAGGCTCAATTCCCTGTTCAACCAGATTCCGGACCTGTGTCGCAAAACTCTCGGGGTCCATCGTCTCCGACGAGGCTCCCAGGGTCAGTTCATCCCAAATATCCAGAATCGGCTTTCCACATGCCTGTTGATACGAAATACCGGAGATTGTTGCCATTCTCTCGTTCCATTCGATCACTTCCCCTCTGCCGTTCACGATGATCACCCCGTCGTGAGACTGCCGCACAACACTCCGGAACAATTTCTCCCTCTGTTTAAGGGCACGCTCGGCTTTTCGACGCTGCTCAATATCGGCTTCGAGTTTTCGATTTGCAGCGCGAAGCTCTTCGGTTCTGGATGAGACAAGCTTCTCGAGGCTTTGTCGATGGTTCTCGATTTCGTTTCGAAGCAATATTTCGTCGGTGATATCGGTGGCTACTCCCGCGAGCCCGGCATACCCGTCCTCATTGACAGGGAAGGCACGGTCCCGTATCCACCGAATGCTTCCGTCCGGGTGCAGTACTCTGTATTCCATACTGTAGCCACGCTCACGCTCCTGTTCAAACGCAAGCCTGACGCGATTACGGTCTTCGGGGTGGATCCCGTTTACTAGTATCTCGGGATCGGAATAGAGGTTTTCGACTGAATTACCCCAAATGCGCTCAAAAGAGGGGCTTGCGTACTCAACGGTAAGACCGTCAAAATTACGCAACCAGACAAAGTCCTTGATCGTATCTGTTATGAGCCGAAGCCTTCGTGAATTGGCTTTCAGTCGTTCCAACACATTCTCCAGTGCGGCAGTGCGTTCGGCAATCCTCTTTTCCTGCATACCATATGCGGCACGAAGACCGCTCTCGCTCATGCGTAGCCTTTGTAGGAGCGAATTGTACGGTTTGGCGACATTCAGGTGCACTACCGCCAAGAACAGAGGAACAATGACGAACGTTTTCGTCGCATGTGCAAACAGATAGTTATTCGGGCCACTGTCGGGAAACAGAACGAGCAGAGCTTGCGCAGCCGCGGTCCCCAGGGCGACTCCCATAATGGCCCTGCTCAGACGGGTTTCCATTGTGTGCCGTTGCACGAAAGTGTACCCGGCCGCAAAACAGAGAGCGGTCGGCGCCCCGATTCGAGACCACCTGCCGACAACACCTGCACCCACAACAGTTTCTCTCTCCGCGGTTTGTCCGAGAACCGAAAAGCCGGTCAATGCCAACATCAGGAGAAGAGCCCAGGGAAGCCACTGTCGTTCAGTGATCCGGCGCCGGAGTATCAACGGGTACATGAATATTCCAAAGGCTTCGATATGCCGAGCCACCGATGATGATGAAAAACCGGTTCCCAAATCCCCGGTTTCCCATGCACCGCCAAAGGAAAGTGTGGAAAGGAAATCCAGCATACCGGCATTGAGAAAGACTACTCCGAGGAATGTCGTCGCACCAATTCCTTCCTTTACTCCGGCATGCCGTGCCGAAACAAAAATTGATGCGCACAACGCCAATCTGATAGTATCAATCAGGAGAAGGAAAACCGCCGGATTCCGAATCTGCGTGAAATGATGAGTGACCGGCAACAGCATTGCGGCAAGAAACACCAGTAAAAGAGGAAGCCGCTTCCTGCGAGGTGACTCCCGGCTCTCCTGAGGAATCAGAAGATCCACCGGAAAAGCGTTCATCGAAGAAAGCTTGGTTTCCGGGTTTTCGGGGACCCAAACGGGATGAATAGAACCGGGCATTGGCTATTTCAGGGCTTAGGAATGAGAAATGTTGCCCCCATCATGGGGAGTTCCGACACGAGATACTCACTTCCAGGCACGACAGCATTCAGCATCGTTTCCGGCGAGCTTAAGAACGTTTGTCAGGTCTGTGTACCTTCTTCAAGACCGATTGAAAACATGCTCTCCAAATCGTGTCGGGAATGCGATTTGAACGCGACCATCGTCTCGGTATCCAGAATTCCGGTGATTTCCGTCATACGGTTTGTCACCACGTCGGCCATTTTTTCATTGGTGGAAGCTCTAATCACGACTACCAAATCGTAGCGTCCACCAACGGAGTACACTTCCGAAACCCCTTCGATTTCCGTCAGGCGCTGAGCGACTTCGTTCACCCCACTGCGCTGCACTTTTGTAAGAACGATAGCCGTTACCATCCTGGTGACCTCCTGAAGTGAATTTTGGGACCTGCGTGAAGCTAATTGTATGCCGGCGTCAGGTCTGGACATCGTTTTCATCATAGCATCAATTGCTTCAGGCGGCCGACGTCTTTATTCCGGCAATGAGAATGCTTTTTTCGATTTTACCATGACCACTCCCAAGGTACAGCCTCTGTTGACTTTGTGTGCTCGATACGAAGTGGCATTCTAATTGCAATGGAAACAAAATATTCATTCAGCTCAACTTTAAACAAGTGATTTCCGAAAAAAAATCATTTTTGCGACAAAATTGTAACGTCCTCGGGTCTCAAAATCTACGTAAGGAACCCGTCGACCGGAGACACCAATGACTGCTCAAGAGCATGCGACCGAATCCTTCCGCAGAGATATGGCCGAAAGGTTCCGGCTGCTGTACCGCCAGATCGAGAATTTTAGAGAGGCAACAATTGGCCATGTCGCCCCACAGGAATTTTTAAAACTACAGAGTACCGCCAGGCAGGGTTTGTCCCTCTTGGAACGCATGGATCACTCGCAATCCGAATTTATCCGCTCCGCCACGGCAACCCAGATCGAAGACCTCCTGGATACCCTCAGCAGCGGAGTTCGAGGACTTGTCGACCAAATGTATACCCGGAGAATGCGGTAGGATAGATGAACAAAGTTATTTCAAGAAACGCCAGGCGCTTTCTACCCGGTCGAAAGGCGGCGAGATTCTCCCCATGGGGCTCCTCATGCAGAGGGTTTCTGCGCGGCATTACGCTCGTCGTCGTTCTCAGTATCGTTGCCGGATGTATGCGATATCTGACTCACAGCCGGGAAAAGGCGCTCGTTCAGGATATTGACATTGACAAGACTCTGATTGTTGCATCCCGGGAACTGGAGGCGGGTGGCTGGGGCTCGGTGCTCACGCTGTGGGCAATCCGCGATCAACATATCACCCCCGAGCAGGCCAACCGTGTCTCAGAGCTCTACTTTGACCACATAGATAGGTTAAACCGTGATTTCAATGAATGGCATCTCACCTGGGCGGTTTCGAACATGTATCGTCTCGGCTCTCCCGATGTACGAGAGGCGCTCACCGATGCATATGAAGATGCAAAGACAATAGCAACGCGTATGGGAGGGCTTGCCGACAAACATGTGAACGGCGAGAAGATATACATGGGAGACGCTCACATCGGAGGGCGATTCTACGCGAAGCGACACCTTGTCGCTCCGGGAAATGATGAGTACCTGCAGTCTGTCGAAGAATATGAGGAGTGAGAACCGATTGCTTCGTCGTGAAATCCGGATCGGACAGAAACCCCGAAGCGGCTTTTTTTATCGACTCGGTATACCACGGATAGGAATTGGACCATCGGCATCACAAAAACACCTTGGCGAGGCACTAAAGCGGGTTTCCGGACAGGCACTAGATAGTAACTTTTGCCGGCTTTTACATTACTTTCGGAGGTACACCTATGCTCCACGCTATGACGGGAAGTAACCTGCGCAACGCCTACGGAGGCGAATCCATGGCCCATATGCGCTACAAGTTCTGGGGAGATATTGCAGAAAACGAAGGGTATCCCAACATAGCCCGTCTATTCAGAGCAATAGCCTACGCCGAGCAGGTACACGCGAGCAATCACTTCCGTGCCCACCGGAATGTGTTCGGTTTGCATGAAGCCGTCTCCGGTGCGGCGTTCGGGGTTGGGACGACTTCGGAAAACCTGCAGGGGGCGATCGACGGTGAGAACTTTGAGATACAGGAGATGTATCCGGTGTATCTCAATGCCGCGCAATTTCAGGAAGAAAAGGAAGCCGAACGAAGTTTCCACTACGCATTGTCCGCTGAAAAGATTCATGCTTCCATGTTTCAGGAAGCCAAGCAATCGGTTGAATCCGGGAAAGATCTTCAACTCGATTCCGTTGGGATTTGCGACAATTGTGGTTATACCATCGAAGGCGAAATACCTGAGAAATGTCCAATCTGCGGAGTTGGGCGGAACCATTTCACTTCATTTGAAGCCTGAAATAAAACTATCGATGTGATCGGCAGATGCCGTAGTTGTGTTTGTAGACTTCCAAAGAAAGGAAATCCGGTATGAAAGCTGTAGTCGACCAGGATACCTGCACCGGTTGTGAACTGTGTGCGAATCAATGTCCCGATGTTTTTGAGATGCAGGATGACGGACTGGCAAAGGAGAAGGCGGACACCGTACCTTCAGGTTCTGAAGACTGTGCCAAAGAAGCGGCAGAATCGTGCCCGGTTGAGGCGATATCTATAGAGTAGCACGGGGGGCCTGGTGGTTGAGACCCGAGGTACCGAATGACGGCCCCGAAGATCTGGTCTGCTGTCGACCGATCTCCAGTGTCGATCGCACCCGGATGTCTCCATGACTTTTCGGATTGAATTAACGGAGGCATCCGGATTGGTCGCTTAGTTGTCTCAACCGTACCCAAACCTTTCAAGCAAGAAAACACGGCGAGCATCTCTTCGAACCGGAATGCTGCTGGTGGAAGGTGAAAGAATGGGAATTCCCTCTTCTCGGCGAGCCACGAGAACACCGAACAAATTGTTCCGGCAACCAAAGGAATGAAAGTCTTTGTAACGGGAGCCACCGGATATGTCGGTAATGCCGTCGCAGCGGCATTCAGCCGTGCGGGTCACGACGTCTATGGTTTGACACGCAGGGAAAAGTCACTGCCGCGCCTTGCTTCTCAAGAAATTCGTCCGGTTCACGGTGATCTCCACAGTCCCGATACTTTTAGAGAGCCACTCCAGGAATGCTCTCTGATCGTGCATTGCGCGATGGACGATAGAAATGCTCCATACCATTTCGAATTCGAACTGATGAAGATCTTTTCGAACGAAATCGTCGGGTCTGGTGCACAGAAACGACTCCTTTTCACCAGCAGCACCTGGGTTCATGGGGACACCGGCGACGAAATCGTCAGTGAACGTTTTTCACCCTCGCCGCCTTCATACCTGAAAATGCGAGCCGCAACGGAGCGTATGGTACTGGAATCAAACAGCCTTGCAGGAACAGTTATCCGGCCGGGTTGTGTGTACGGCGGACATGGAGGGCCGACGGCACAGTGGTTTGCGGGTGCCCTGATGGACGAAGTTGTTACCGTAGTTGGTGACGGCAGAAATGTGTGGGCAACCGTTCATCGGGAGGATCTTGCCGATGCATACCTACGCATAGCCGAACACGGCTATACCTCTGAGGTCTTCGACATCGTTGACGCCGGCCGCGACCGGGTTGGGGTACTGGCCGATAGTGTCGGACGTGTTATGAATGTGCGTTTCCCTACAAGGTTTCTGTCGGTCGGACAGGCAGTACGGGAATACGGTGACTCTGCTTACGGAATGAATCTTTCCCAGAGAATCGACTCGAGCAAAGCGCGCAAGTATCTGGGATGGACGCCGCGACATAGAGGATTTGGTGATAAGCTTGGAGTTTACATTGCTGCCTGGAGGGCAGTACAACAAAGGGAGATAAAATATGAAGAAGTGGATTTGTGATGTTTGCGGTTATGTATATGATCCTATGAAAGGCGACCCTGATAACGACATCGATGCCGGTACCGCCTTCGAAGATTTGCCGGCCGACTGGGTATGCCCGGAGTGTGGCGCCTCGAAGGAGGAGTTCTCGATACAAGAGTAGACACTCTTTCAGAGGCAGGAACAACGAAGGGACTCACGTGCCACCTCGTGAGTCGCCTTACTTTCATCGGGACCACCAGCCCCAGTTTCGCAGCCGACTCACGGCATTCTGCGTAAGCAGTTGAGGGCGACTGCTAATTTTCAAATCGGAGGTAGCATGATGAGAATCCCGCGAATCATATCTGTAACGACAGTGCTGGTAAGCTTCGGCATATTTCAAGCCGGGTGCGAAGATGCACACGCAAAACAGCAGAAACAGACCAAAACACAACCAATTGAGATCAAGAAAGCCGTGGTCGTTCTTCACCCTACGGTAGACAACAATGTGGAAGGCGAACTGCAGTTCATCGAGGCCGGTGAAAAGGGCATTCGAATTTCGGGTATCATACGAAACCTTTCCCCCGGCAAACACGGATTTCATATCCATGAGTACGGAGATTGCTCGGCGGAAGATGCAACTTCGGCCGGAGGTCATCTCAACCCGTTCGACAAACCTCACGGTGCTCCGGGGGATCAGGAACGGCATGTCGGAGATCTCGGCAATATTGAGGCCGACTCAAGTGGTGTCGCGCAGATTGATATGACCGATTCGCTGATCAGCCTTGAAGGCGAAGCGTCCATCATAGGCAGAGCCGTTGTGGTCCACTTGAAGGAAGACGATCTGAAATCACAACCCACCGGGGCGGCAGGCGCCCGACAAGCTTGTGGAGTAATAGGAATCACCGAAAACACGTGATCATTTCCTCGAAATATGCATGGTTGGCACGGGACGGATATCCGACCGTTAACCGAAACAATTCGTCCTGTTTTCTGCGAGTCAAGTGAGATACCGGACGAATTCGTAACATTCGCGAACTCAACATCCTCAGAGGTGTTGGAATCTTTCAGCCTGCCGGCGAGCGCACTCCTCCCTCACCTGAATAGTGCCTGTCCGAAAACCCCATTCAGCGCCTCGCCAGTCACTTTCTCGCTCGGCCGACACACCAAAGCGGGTTTCCGGACAGGCACTAAATAATTCTCGGCATCCTGCTTGCTTTTCGAATTATGCCGACCTCACGTTTGGGGAGCAGAAGTTTGGTGCCGAGCGTTTGGTAAATCACCTTGAGACCGTTTGCGTCCTTACTCACTCTTGGCACAAGGATTGCCCCTAATAATAGATGGTGACTGCATGATACGTATTGGGTGTGCGGAATTCGGGTCCTGTTGTTGCCCTATTCGGCGCAGCGATATGTTTTCACTGCAGGAGGTAGTGATGGAAAACAGCAAAAGCAGAGTATTTGAAATATTCCATGAGGAACATGATCTGATCCTGCGTATGGTCAGGCTGGTGGACAAGGCGCTCGAAGATGTCAGAGAGCAGGCACAGATGGATATGGCTTTCTTTCATGACGCGGTCGAATTTTTCAGAGTGTTTACAAACAAAGCCCATCATCAAAAGGAGGAGAAACTGATATTTGATCGCCTCCAAAGCAAGCCTTTGACACCGCAGCATCGTCGTCTGGTTCGTGATCTGTTGTCCGAGCATGAAGAACGCGAAAGAATTGTAAAGGAAGCCGGTGCGGCGGCAACGAAAAATGTCGTGGCATCGGGGGAATCGGATTTTGTTGGTGCAATGATGTTTCATCTGACTGCATTGACCACGCTCTATCCGGGGCATATCGAGAAAGAGGATCATCTTCTTCTCCCCATACTGGAGACCTACTTTTCAGACGCCGAATGGAAGGAAATCATCGAGTCTTTCCATGCGGCGAGCGGGGCGGGAGAACCAAATCGCTATTTCTCGATGATAAGTCGATGGGAACGCGCCTTCAAAATAGATGGTGAACGGAAAAAGGGAGTCAATGCGACTCATAGATAAAGGACGGCGCATAATGAAAACACTGGAAGACCTGCATTTCGATAC